>NZ_JBHWUR010000084.1:17042-32613 GCF_042737755.1 Streptomyces sp. NPDC059994 | reverse complement strand
GGCTGAGCGCGCAGTTCCCCGCGCCCCTAAAAACGCGCCCCTTCGGGGCGCCCCTGTAAGGGGCGCGGGGAACTGCGCGACCAGCCGACCACGACCTGCAGACGAACCCCGGGCCAAGAAGGGGCGCGGGGAACTGCGCGCTCAGCCAGCGACAACCCGCAGACGAACCCCGGGCCGAAAAGGGGCGCGGGGAACTGTGCGACCAGCCCCCACCGGTCCGCAGATGAATGCCGGTCCGAGTGGGCGCACGCCCCGCAGGGGATATGGCCGGTTCAGAACGGGACATTCTCGGCCAAGACCGTCGCCCACGCCCTTCCCGCCCGGGCCGTGCGGAGTTACGTTCCCGCACCGCACCGCACCCGTGCGGCTCCGCATGCCCGCGCAGCCCTGAGGAGGCAGAACCATGACCAACGGCCGCAACGCCGCCGCCCACCCCGAGCCCGTCGAACCGACCGAACCGACCGAACCGACCGAACCGACCGAACCGACCGAACCGACCGAACCGGCCGAACCGGCCGAATCGACCGAACCGACCCCGTTCGTCGTCCGCAGCAACCGCCCCGCCGCGCAGGGCGTCCCCTCCGACGCCTCGGACTTCCGTAACTCCTCGCAGGGGCTGCTCGCGCGGCCGGACGTGTCCGTGATCCCGGCGCGCGACGGCAGGACGGCGGCCTGGGACTTCGGCCGGTTCGGCTTCCTGCGCGACGAGGACGAGATCCCGCCCTCCGTCAACGCGCGCGTATGGCGGCAGGGCCGGATGAACGCGATGGCGGGCCTCTACCTGGTCACCCGCGCCGAGGACGGCGGCGTCTACCAGGTCCGCGGCTACGACCTGGCCAACATGACGATCGTCGAGGGCCGCACCGGACTGATCGTGATCGACCCCCTCGGCTCGTACGAGACCGCGCAGTACGCCCTGCGGCTCTACCGCGCGACCACCGACGACCGCCGGCCGGTCAAGGCGATCGTCTACACCGCGAGCTGCGTCGACCACTTCGGCGGCTCGCGCGGCCTGTTCGCGGAGCGTGGCGACGCCGTCCCCGAGGACCTCGCGGTGTACGCGCCCGACGGCTTCCTCGACGACGCGGTCCGCCGCCATGTGGTGGAGGGCCTGGCCACGGCGTGCCTGGTGGACCACACGTACGGCACGCGCCTGGAAGCGGGGCCGTACGGGCTGATCGACAGCGGCCCGGGGCTCACCGTCTCGGCGGGCGAGGCCACCCTCGTACCGCCGACCCACCAGCTCTCCGGGGAGGTCGAGGCCGACGGCGTCCGCCTGGTCCTCCAGCCCGCCGCGGGCCTCCAGTCACCGGCGGAGATGAACGTCTACCTCCCCGACCGCAAGGTGCTCTATCTGACCGCCCCCGGCCTGCTCGGCGGCCTCGGGGACGTACGCGCCCGCCACCTCGACGAGACGCTGAAGGCCTTCGGCGGGGTCGCGGAGATCGTGGCCGGGGCGTACGAGTGGCCCGGCTGGGGCGACAAGGCCGTCTCCGCCCGGCTCGCCGCGCGCCGGGACGCCTGGGTCAGGCGCCAGACCCAGCCCTCGAACCGGCCCTTCTACGCCGCCGGGTACGTCGGCACCGCCACCCAGGCCGCCCGCCAGACCTGGCTGCGGCTGCTCGGCCACGAGTTCGTCGCCGCCACCGACGCGGTCGCCGCGACCCCCGCCTCCGCCACGACCGCCAAGCGGTACGTGGTGGCCCTGGGCGGCGCCGAGGCGGTGCTCGCCGCCGCGCGCGAGGAGTACGACGCCCAGACGCCCCGGTACGAGCGCGTCGTCGAGCTCCTCGACCACGTGGTGGCCGCCGCCTGCGACCCGGCGGCGGTGTCGCCCGCGGTCCTGGAGGCCGCCACCTCGCTCCAGGCGCTGGCCCTGACCCAGCTCGGCTACCTCGCCGAGTACGGCCCGCTGCGCAACGCCTATCTGACCGCCGCCCGCGACCTGCGCCCCGGCCCGCAGCCGCCCGGCTCCCGCCCCGTCGTCGCCGACCTGGTCCGCTACGCCAACCCCGCCCAGTACTTCGCGGCCGTGGCAGCCCGCCTCGACGGCCCTCGCGCCGCCGAACTGCGCTACCCCATCGTCCTGTTGTGGACCTTCACCAACACCGGGCAGTCGGGCGTCACGGTGCTGCGCGACGGCGTCCTCGTCTACACCGACACCCGGGGCGACACCATGCCCCCCGGCGTGGACAAGCCGCAGGCCACGATCACGCTGACGCGTGACGCGCTGGACCAACTCCTCGCCCCGGGGCCGGACTTCGCCGCGAACTTCGACGCGGCGGTACGCGCGGGCCGCGTCCAGGTCGACGACCGGGCCGCGGCGGACACGGTGTTCGGCTACCTGCGCCCGGCGATCCCGGCCGTGAACTGAGCCCAGGCGGCGGCGGGGACAGTAAACGTCGGGCTGTCCCCGCCGAGCTTGGAGTCCCGGACGTGAACGGTGTGGGGGCAGGTGGCGATTTCGACGCAGTTGCTGCCCTGGGAGTCGCTGTAGCTGGACTTGTGCCAGTCGAGGGCGACTTCGATGCATTCGCCGCCCTGGGAGTCGCTGTAGCTGGACTTGAACCAGGTGAGTTGCTCGCTCATAGTTCCTCCGCCAACTTCTTGATGAACTGCGCTGAATCCTCGACCCCAAGAGCTTGCATGCGGATCATGCCATGGGACTGGCTCAGTTCGCTGACCTTGGCGGGATCGGAGTACAGCGCGCTCGTCTCGGGCGCCTCGATGTAAGTGAGGTGCTCGTGGTCGACGGTTTCGAGCAGGACGAAGGACCCGTTGAGAGCGAGTCCGCCGCATCGGCCAACCCGCAGAACCTGAAGTGACACGTTGCGCAATGCGCCGACCTCCACCAAGCGGTGCAGCTGGCGGCGCATGACTTCCCGTCCGCCCGTCATGGTGCGTAGCGCAGCCTCGTACACCACGAAGCCGAACGCGGTGGTCGGCCTTCGAGTGAACGCCTCCTGTCGTGCGAGCCGAGCCTTTACTCGGGCATCGACGGTTTCGTCGTCGAGCGGCGGGTAGCTCTCGCTGATCAGCGTCCGGGCGTACTCCTCGGTCTGTAGCAGGCCAGGAATCAGGAGCGGAGCGTAGAAGTTGAGGGCGATCGCCTCCGCCTCGACCAGCATGTACTCCTGCGACCGTGCTGGATACGGCTCCGGCTTCAGGTAGCGGTTTGCAGCCAGCAACTTCCCTTGTGCACCGCACATTTGGTCGGCAACGGTCAGCAGTCGCAAAGTCGGCTTGCGGCGACCGTTCTCCATCGACTTGACGTACTCGTAGTGGTAGTTCGTTTCCTTGCACAGGTCTTCGCGGGACACCCCCGCGCTCTCGCGCCAGAGTTTGACCTGATCACCGCAGTAGCGCCACGCCATCGGCGGTTGTGATTGCGCCTCGGTCATCGAAACCCGCCCCTCCGGGTACCTCGCGGGTACAGCGGGGAAAGTACCCACTTTGATACTCCCTGAGGCTATGCCCGGCCCAGCACCGTATGAGCCATGGATTGCAGAACTTCCCCCCGTCCGAAGGACGTTGAGTGGCCGCTTCCGCGCACTCCCCGCAGCGTCGGCCACGCGCGAGCGCTCCTGGCGGAGCAGGCGCGCGCCTGGAAGGTCCCCGACGAGCTGACCGAAACCGCCGTCCTCCTGCTCAGCGAGCTGATGACCAACGCCGTCCGGCACGCACACGTACCGCTCGGCCAAGCAGTCGTCGCCCGATGCGTGCTCGGCGGGGACATCTTCCGCGTCGAGGTGATCGACGCGAACGTGGCGCTGCCGTGCCCGAGACCGGCGGGGCCGGACGACGGGTCGGGGCGCGGGCTCGCGCTGGTCGAGGCGCTGTCGGACGCGTGGGGCGCCAACCCGCGCCCGTACGGGACGGGCAAGACGGTCTGGTTCGAACTGATCACCGGAGGACGGCTATGATCCGCTGACTTTTCCACGCGTTCGCGCATACCCGAACCAGCTCGCCTCGCCCGGCGACCTCAACGGCGACGGCAAGGCGGACCTGATGGCCCGCGACGGGTCCCGGAACCTGTGGCTGTACCCGGGCAACGGCCGGGGCACCTTCGGCGGGCGCGCCAAGCTGCCGTGCGCCTGGCCCGCGGACGCCCCGGTACTGGCCACCGGTGACGTCAACGGGGACGGGATCTCCGACCCCATGCGGCCCGTCGGCGGACATGATCTGGGACAACGCCCGTAACGTACACGCGTTCTGACGAGGCGTCAGCGTGAGGACGGGGTGGGCGTCCTGCGGACCGCCCGCCCCGCGAGCACGTCCGTGCGCCGTCCGTCCTCGATGACGAACTTCCCGTCGATCAGGACGTACGGGATGCCGGTGGGCAGGGTCCGGGGCCGCTCGAAGGTGGAACCCGCCGCGACCGTCTCCGGGTCGAACAGGACGACGTCCGCGCGGTAGCCCTCCTTGATCAGGCCCCGGTCCGGGAGCCGCAGGCGGGCCGCCGGGCGCGAGGTCAGATGGGCGACCATCTCCTCCAGGGGGAGGACGCCCAGGTCGCGGGCGTAGTGGCCCAGAAAGTGCGGGAACGTGCCGTAGGCGCGCGGGTGGGGCTTGTCGCCCTGGAGGATGCCGTCGCTGCCGCCGGTGTGGACGCGGTGGCGCATGATCTCCCGCACGTTCTCCTCGTGGCCCACGTGCTGGAGGATCGTCGAGCCGAGGCCGTCGTCGATCAGGAGGCGGCGGGCGGCCGTCCAGGGCGCCTCGCCGCGCGCGCGGGCCGACTCGGCGACCGTCCGGCCCACCCGGGACGCCAGGGCCGGATCGCTCACCCCCGAGATCTCGATCGTCTCCCAGTCGATGGGGACGCCGTGGCAGCCGTCCGCCCCCACGACCTCCATGTCGTGGCGGATCCGCTCGGCCGTCGCGTCGTCCCGCAGCCGCGCCAGGACCGTCCCGGGGCCGCCCTCGCCCGCCCAGCTCGGCAGCATCGCGGCGAGCGTCGTACAGCCCGGGGTGTACGGATAGGTGTCGAGCGTGATGTCGGAACCGGTTTCGAGTGCTCGGTCCAGGAGGGCGAGGAGCTCCGGCGCCCTTCCCTCGTTCACGCCGAAGTTCATCGTGGCGTGGGCCAGGTGCAGCGCGCAGCCGGCCGCGCGGGTGAGCTCCACCATCTCCTCGTACGCGCGCAGGGCGCCCGCGCCGTACGAGCGGTGGTGGGGGCAGTAGTAGCCGCCGTACCGGGCCACGACCTTGCAGAGCTCGGTGAGCTCCGCGTCCGGGGCGTACATGCCGGGGGTGTACGTGAGCCCGGACGACATCCCGACCGCGCCCTGTTCGAGCCCCTCGGTCACCAACTGCCGCATGCGGTCGAGCTCTTGGGATGTGGCCTCGCGGTCCTCCCAGCCCATGGCGTACATCCGGACCGTGCCCTGGGGGATCAGGTAGGCGGCGTTGACCGCGATGCCGTTCCCGTCGAAGCCGTGGTCCAGGCGGTCGAGGTAGCCGCCCACGCTGTGCCAGGTGAAGTCGATGTCCGAGCCGTCGCCGTTCCAGCCGGTGATCGCCTTGCGGACCTGGGTGAGGGTGCGGTCGTCCACGGGCGCGTACGAGAGGCCGTCCTGGCCCAGGACCTCCAGGGTGACGCCCTGGGCGGCCTTGGCGCTGTGGTCCGGGTCGCGGAGGAGGGCCAGGTCGGAGTGGGCGTGCATGTCGATGAAGCCGGGGGCCAGGGCTAGGCCTCGGGCGTTCAGGGTGCGGGCCCCCGTGAGGCGGGGGGTGTACTCGGGGTGGATCGCCGCGATTCGGCCGTCGTGGATGCCGACGTCGGCGCGGTGGCCGGGGGCGCCGGTGCCGTCTATGACGAGGGTGTCGCGGATGACGAGGTCCATGAGCCGGTTTCCGTTCGCGGTCGCTGAGGTCACGGGCGGATCCCCCACCCCGCCCCTTCCCGAAAGCCCTCTGGTGGGTGGCCGGGGGCTTCGTCTGCGGGCCGTGTGTGGCTGGTCGCGCAGTCCCCGCGCCCCTGGGTGGTCAGGGGCGCGGGGAACTGCGCGAGCAACCCACCACGGCCCGCAGGCTCAGAAGTACGTCCGGATGTAGTCCGTCACCGTGCCGTCCGCCTCCACCAGGGGGATCAGCGGCCACTTGTCGAAACTGGTGCACGGGTGGGAGAGGCCCAGGCCCACCCAGTCGCCGACCTCCAGCTCCACGTCCGGGGCGGTGCGCAGCCAGGCGTGCTGGTCGGAGAGTGCGGTGACCTCGATGCCGGTCGCGGGGCGCTGGACCCCGTCCCGCGCCCCGCGCACCACCTGCGCCTCGGGCAGGTCGAGGTCGTACGCCGCGTCCCGCTTGCCCGCGTTCACGAACGCCTGGTCGGGGCTGGGCCGGGAGACGACCTGCGCCCACAGGCGGAAGGCGGGGTGCAGGGCGCCCTCTTCCGGGATGCGGTTGAAAGGCGTGACCCGTCGGTACTGGCCGTCGTCGTGCGAGACGTACGCGCCCGAGCGCAGCAACTTCAATACGGGAAGGGACAGTTCGGGGATCTCGGCGAAGACGTCGGCCACCGCGTCGAACCAGGCGCTGCCGCCCGCGCTGACCACGATCTCGTCGAGTCCCGTCGCCGAGAAGCGGCCCGCCTTGTCGAACTCCGAGGCCAGCGCGGTCAGCCTGCGCAGCCAGGCCGCGACCCGCTCCGGAGCGGCCCCGGGGACCTCGGCCTCGTAACCCGCCACGCCCACCAGGCGCAGGGTGCGGGTGGCGGCCACCGCGTCGGCGACCGCCGTGCAGTCGGCCTCGGTACGGGCACCGGTGCGGGCGCCGTCGCCCGCGCCCAGCTCGACGACGACGTCCACCGGGCGGACCGCGCCGGCGAGCGCCGCGTCCATCAGCTCGACCCCGCGCACCGAGTCCACGTAACAGATGAACCGGAAGTCGGCGTCCCGCGCCAGCTCCCCGGCGATCCACTTCAGGGCCGCCGCGTCCACCAGCTCGTTGGCGAGGAAGATCCGCGGGGTGCCGAACGCGCGGGCTACGCGCACCTGGTGGGGCACGGCCAGGGTGATGCCCCAGGCGCCGTGGTCGAGCTGGCGGGCGAAGAGCTCGGGGGCCATCGTGGTCTTGCCGTGCGGGGCGAAGGCGAGGCCGTGCCGGGTCGCGTAGGTCTCCATCAGCGCGAGGTTGTGCTCCAGGCGCTCGGCGGAGAGGGCGAGCACGGGGGTGGTGAAGCCGTCCGTGAACAGGTTCCGGCGCTGGGCCGCCAGCTCGCCGACGGTCAGGCCGTCGGCGTCCGGGGGCAGCCCCTTGAAGCGGTGGTCGACGCGCTCTTCGGCCAGTCCTGCCAGGAACCCCATGGAAGCCTCCGTGATGCGTTGCAGCATGTGCAACGCCCGTTGCGTGTATCGCGTACTGCTGTCTAACATCCGGCCCAACGCCGGGTCAATGGTGCACCGGTTCGCCGGTTCGACGGTGCGAGGAGCGAGGGCGCGTGGTGGATGTGGATGTCGTCTGTCTCGGAGAGTCCATGGTCACCTTCCTGCCGTCCCGGCCCGGGCGCCTCGCCGACGTGCCGTCCTTCGCCCGGGGGACCGGCGGCGCCGAGTCCAACGTGGCGTGCGCGCTGGCGGCCGCCGGGCACGCGGTGAAGTGGGTCAGCCGGGTGGGGGCGGACGGCTTCGGGGACCACCTGGTCGAGGCGGTGGGCGCGTACGGCGTGGACACCTCGGGGGTGCGCCGCGACCCCCGGCGGCCCACCGGCGTCTACTTCCGCACCGCCGACGACCGGGCCGCCGGGACGCACGAGGTCGTCTACTACCGGTCCGGGTCGGCGGCGTCCGCGATGTCGCCGGGGACGGTGCCGCCGGGTGAGGTGTGGGCGGGGCGGGTGCTGCACCTGTCCGGCATCACGGCCGCGCTCTCCGCGGACTGCCTGGCGCTGATGTGCTCTCTGCTGGAGCGTCGGCCCGGGCGCCCGCTGGTGTCGTTCGACGTCAACCACCGGTCAGAACTGTGGCGTTCGGGAGCTGATCCCCGTGTGTCGCTGGAGCTGGCGCGGGGGGCGGACGTGGTGTTCGTGGGGGAGGACGAGGCGGAGGAGGCGTGGGGGGTGCGGGGCGCGGACGCGGTGCGGGCGGCTCTGCCGGAGGTGGGGGTGGTGGTGGTCAAGCGGGGCGCGCGGGGGGTGACCGTGTTTGAATCCCCCACCCCGCCCCTTCCCGAAACTCTCCGAGGGCGCTCTTCGGCCGCGGACCGTGCTGGGCTGGGCGCGCAGTTCCCCGCGCCCCTGGGAGGGCCCTCCGGGCCCATTGAGCAGCGCGAGCAACCCGGTCGAACGGGAACCGTCGTCCCCGCACCCCGCGTCCGCGTCATCGCGCCCACCGGCGCCGGTGACGCCTTCGCCGCCGGGTTCCTGCACGGCACCCTGCGAGGGCTGCCCGCACGGGAGCGGGCCCGCCACGGGCACCTCATGGCCGCCGCCGTGCTCACCGTGCCCGGTGACCACACGGCCCCGCCGTCCCGGGCGCACGCCGACCGGCTTGCCGCCCTGGACGACGACGCCTGGGGGAGACTTCGTCTCGGCCCCGGGTGGACGGGGGAGGAGCAGGAGGTACGTACGCCATGAGCCAGACCGTCGACCGCGCGCTGAGCATCCTGCCGCTGCTCGCGCAGGGCCCCGCCGACCTCGGGCAGGTGGCCGAGCGGCTCGGGGTGCACAAGTCGACCGCCCTGCGGCTGCTGCGCACCCTGCACGAGCACGGCCTCGTCTACCGCCAGGAGGACCAGCGCTACCGCCTCGGCGCCCGCCTCTTCGCGCTCGCCCAGGAGGCCGTCGAGAACCTCGACGTACGGGAGATCGCGCACCCCCATCTCGTCGCGCTCAACGAGCGGATCGGGCACACCGTCCACCTCGCCGTGTACGAGGACGGCGAGGTGCTGTACATCGACAAGGTCGAGAGCCGCTATCCGGTGCGGATGTACTCCCGGGTCGGCAAGCCCGTCGCCATCACCGTCGCCGCCGTCGCCAAGCTGCTCCTCGCCGACCTGCCCGACACCGAGCGCCGCGCGGTCGCCGACAAGCTCGACTACCCCATGTACACGTCCCGTTCGACACCGAACGCCCCCGCGTTCCTCAAGGAGCTCGCGACCGTACGCGAACAGGGCTGGGCCACCGACCTCGGCGGCCACGAGGAGTCCATCAACTGCGTGGGCGCGCCCGTACGCGGCACCGACGGCCGCGTCGTCGCCGCGATGTCCGTCTCCGCCCCCAACGTCGTCGTCACCGCCGAGGAACTCCTCGGCCTCCTCCCGCTGGTGCGCCGCACCGCGGACGCCATCAGCCGGGAGTACTCCGGCAACCTCGCCGACACCCCTGATATCCCTGACAAGGAAGGCAGTTCATGACCGAGAAGGTCGCTCTCACCCCCGCCACCCACACCACCCCGCCCGCCAGGTTCTCGCACGGCGTGCGCAAGGGCAACATCCTCCAGGTCGCCGGGCAGGTCGGGTTCCTGCCCGCCGAGGAGGGCAAGCCGCCCACGACCGCAGGCCCCACCCTGCGCGAGCAGACCCTCCAGACCTTCGCCAACGTCAAGGCGATCCTGGAGGAGGGCGGCGCCACCTGGGACGACGTGATGATGACGCGCGTCTACCTCACCGACGTCGGCCACTTCGCCGAGATGAACGAGATCTACAACGCCTACTTCGATGAGCAGGGCCTGAAGGCCCCCGCCTCGGCGCGTACGACCGTGTACGTGGGCCTGCCCAAGGGCCTGCTGATCGAGATCGACGCGCTGGCGGTACTCGACAACTGACCTCCGTCACTCACCTTCGTAACTGACCTCCCCATGCCCTTAGTACGACCGCTCCACAGGCCGCACGGAGCGGCGCCCCGGACCGCCGGCGCGCCGCCCCGCGGTCCCCCACGTCCTGGAACAGCCCTGCCAGCCAACGGAGCCCCCGCATGTCGTTCCCGCTCGCCACCACACCCCCGCCGCCTCCGCCGCACACCGGCGGGATCCTCCCCCTCATCGGCGGCACGACCGGTCTGCTGACCGTCGCCGCCCTGGGCATCGCCCTCCTCCTCTACCTGATCATCAAGGTCAGGCTCCAGCCGTTCGTGGCGCTGCTCGCCGTCTCCATAGCCGTCGGCCTCGGGGCCGGGCTCTCCGTCACCGAACTCTTCGGCACGGTCCAGAAGTCCGCCGCCGTCTCGACGGTCGAGTCCGGCATGGGCGGCATCCTCGGACACGTCGCGATCATCATCGGGCTCGGTACGATGCTGGGCGCGATCCTCGAAGTCAGCGGCGGCGCACAGGTGTTGAGCGCCCGGCTGCTGGCCCTGTTCGGGGAGGAGCGCGCCCCCCTCGCGATGGGCCTGACCGGCCTGGTCTTCGGCATCCCGGTCTTCTTCGACGTCGGCATCTTCGTCCTGGCGCCGATCGTGTACGCGGCGGCCAGACGCTCCGGCAAGTCGATCCTCCTGTACGCCATGCCGCTCCTGGCCGGCCTCTCCATGACCCACGCCTTCCTGCCCCCGCACCCCGGCCCGGTGGCCGCCGCCGGGCTCTTCCACGTCTCGCTCGGCTGGGTGATCCTGATGGGCGCGGTCGTCGGCCTCCCGTCGGTGCTGGCGGCCTGGGCGTACGCCGCGTGGATCGGCAAGCGGATCTTCGTCGAGGTGCCGCAGGACATGGTGGAGGCGGCCGAGGAGGCGAGGGCGGCGGTGGCGGCGGAGCAGTCGGCGGCGGGGGTCGCTCCGCAGGAGAAGCCGGTTGCGCTGGCGACGGTCCTGGCGATCATCGGAACGCCGCTGCTCCTGATCCTGTCGGCGACGTTCTCGTCCATCGCCCTTGATCCGTCCCGTGGCCGCTCGGTGATCGAGTTCTTCGGCAACCCGTTCGTGGCCCTGACGATCGCGCTCGTCCTCGCCTACTACCTGCTCGGCATCCGGCGCGGCTGGTCCCGCAGATCCCTGGAGACGGTGTCGACGGCCTCCCTCAAGCCGGTCGGCAACATCCTGCTGGTGGTGGGCGCGGGCGGAGTCTTCGGCGCGGTCCTGAAGGCGTCCGGGATCGCGGACGCGCTGGCGAAGACCTTCCACGACGTCGGCCTGCCGGTCATCGTGCTGGCCTGGCTGATCTCGGTGGCCCTGCGGGTCGCCCAGGGCTCGGCGACGGTCGCGATCGTCACGACGGCGGGCATCGTGGTGCCCCTGGTCGAGGGCGCGGCCTACTCCCAGGCCCATCTCGCCCTCATCATCATGGCGATCTCGGCCGGCTCGATCTTCGCGTCCCATGTCAACGACGGGGGTTTCTGGATGGTGTCGAAGTACTTCGGCATCACGGAACGGGACACGTTGAAGTCGTGGACGGTGCTGGAGACGGTGCTGTCCGTGGCGGGGTTCGGGGTGGCGGGGCTGCTGAGCTTGGTGATTTGAGCCCCACTCCGCCCCACCCACCCCACCCCTTCCCGCTGTGACATCTGCGGCTCCGCCCCCGCCCCCCCGGGCGGCGGTGCGGTGCGACCCTTCTTCCCCGCCCCCGAATCGGTCGCCATGGAGGCAAGAAAACTCAGCGAAACAGCGGTGAGCGGGGGATACGGCGTCCGGGCGGCACGGCGGCGCGGCTGACTGCGATGGCGGTGGTGTTGCCCACCACGTACACGTTGCCATCGCTGAACTCCAGGCACCGGCGCAGCCCACGCACTTGTCGGATGTTCGTCACCTGGTGGCGGATGCCGCCCACCGCGATGAGATCACCGAGCAGGACGTCGTTGCCCAGCACGGTTTGTTCCAGCATCACCGGTCTCATGAACCCTCCTCCAGTAGGAATACGGCGCCTCCGGGAGCTGACTCCAGCCTCCGCAGCAACCCCGCCTCCATCGCCCGCAGCGACTCCAGGGACGGCCGGGCCTCGAAGACCGGCGGCCACCACTCCGGCGCCAGACGCCAGAACTCCCCCGCCGTTATCAGCGACTCCAGTTCCGCCGTCCGAGCAGCCGCCGGGGCCTGCGGGGTAGTCCGGTCATTCATCGCGCTGCGCCCCTTCGCGTACGTCACACGGACTCAATTACCGTCTGTTCCACAATGGTTGCGCTCGGTGGCGTACGATCACAACGCGTCACGCGTTCCAGTGGAGTTCTGTCACGCGGAGGAATGGCCGATGAGTCGCCGAAACGCAGCCGGAGGGAAGGCCACCACCACGGGGGCCGTCTTCGGTGAGCTGCTGAAACACCTACGGGAGTCGGCCGGGCTCACCCAGGAAGGACTGGCCAAGCGGATTCCCTGTGACCGGTCCCTGGTGGCCCGTGTCGAAGCCGGTACCCGGGTCCCGCAAGACACGTTCGCGGACACCTGCGACATCGTGCTGAAGACGGGCGGCACTCTCCTGCACCTGTGGGCCCGCATCGACTGGTACCCAGAAGTCGAACACCCCGACTGGTTCCAGCGCCGCGCGGACATGGACGCCGAAGCTGTGGCCCTCCGCGCCTTCGGAACCCACGTGATCCCCGGCCTGTTACAGACCGAAGAGTACGCACGGGCGCTGTTCTCTCGCGTGGCAGCAGGCAAGGACCGCGACCTCGTCGAGGAACGCACCCGGGCAAGGCTCAGCCGACAACAACGGTTCCTGAGCCAGGACGGACCCCTCCTCCTCGCGGTGCTGGACGAAAGCACGATCCGTAACGCCATCGGAGGCGACGCGGTCATGCACGGGCAGTGCGCCCACCTGTTGGAGGTGGGACAGCGGCCCAACATCCGTATCCAAGTCGCCCCGGCGGACCGCCCCGATCTCGTGTGCCCCGACACGTCCATGTCGCTGATCACGCTGCCGGACGGGCATGATTGGGTCTACTCGGAGTCACTGGACCGTGGCCATTTCAACGACGATCCGTCAGTATTCGCTAGACATGCCCAGACCTATGATGTGCTCAGGGCGGACGCTCCGTCCGTCCGTGACTCTGCCGCTCTGATCAGCGAAGCGATGGAAGGGTACGGGCACCATGGACAGGCACGGTCTCAGCGCGGCGACATGGATCAAGAGCACCTACAGCGGAAGCAACGGCGGCGACTGCGTCGAGGTGGCCCCCGGTATCCCCGACGTAGTCCCCGTACGTGACAGCAAGCGCCCCTCAGGTCCCGCGCTGGTCTTCCCGGTCGCCTCATGGTCCGCGTTCATCACAGGCGTGACCACAGGGAACCTCACCACCCACTAGTCCCGGCAACACCGAAGCAGCCCCGGACGGACCGCCGGCCGGGGCTGCGGCACTGCCGGGAGGGGCGGGGTGGGGGAAACCACCCCGCCAGGCGGAGCACTCCGCATGTCAACCCGTGCAGTACTGCTGCTCCTTGCCGATCGACCGGTACATGCAGTCGGCGTTTTCGAGCAACTGCAACACCGCGTCCTTGTTCCGCGAGGTCTCCCGCTCGATGACCTCGTCCGGCGGGTAGAACCCGCCACCCGCGCCCGACTCACCCGGGTACATCTCGAACGTGAAGTCGAAGATCTTCTGCGTGCCCCAGAGGAAGTCGTCGATCGTGCCGTCCGTGATGTACAGGTCGCTGGACTGCTCCGGCGTATACCCGTTGGACGCCGCCATCTTGCCGCCGACCGCGGCGTACGCGTCGTGGTCGTCCTTCGTCAGGCCCGGCGCCGTGTCGTTGTACGTGTAGCCGAACGGCCACAGCACCAGCTCGCTGTACGTGTGGAAGTCGATCCCCGCCTTGATCTGCTGCTTGCCGCCCACCACCCGGCTGCGGGCGAAGTCGGAGACGACCTTCACCTCGGGTGCGGACTCGGCGGCCGAGCCGCGGTACGTCTCGGAGCCCTTGCTGGAGGAGGAGCCGCCGCAGCAGCCCCACTTGTAGTTCCAGTTGCGGTTCAGGTCCGTACCGACGTACGAGGAACCGGAGTTGGGCTGGCGGTTCTTGCGCCACGAGCGGTAGGAGCCCGTCGCGATGTCGTACTCGCCGCCGTCCGGGTTGAGGTCCGGCACGATCCAGATCTCGCGGTTGTTCACCATGTTGGTGATCCGCGAGTCCGTGCCGTACCCGGCCCCGAACTCGCGCAGCAGGTACAGCGCCATCTCCACCGTCAGGTGCTCCCGGGCGTGCTGGTGGAAGGTGAACAGCACCTCCGGCTCGTTCTCGTCCGTCGCCACGTTGTCGCTGACCTTGATCGCGACGATGTCCCGGCCCTGGTACGACTTGCCGATCACGCGCTTGCTCATGATCGAGGGGTACTGGGCGAGGCGCTGGTCGATCTCCGTCGTCGCCTCGGCGTAGTTGTGGTACTTCGAGTCCGCCGGCGGGAAGTCGAAGGGCTGGGCCTGCACGCCGTTCGAGCGGTTGGGCGGTCCGGGCAGCGCCTTGAGCGCGTACCCGAGCGTGCGCAGGTTCTTCGCCTGAGCCGCGTCCGCGCTGACCACGACGGTGTGCTCGCGCACCTCGTCGATGGCGACCCCGGTCGCGGCGATGGCGGTGCGCGCGGCGGGGGTGGCCGGGCCGTGGATCTCGTACTGGGTGGTGGCCTCGTCGGCGGCCACGTCGGCGCGTTCGCGGGGCGTGGGCGCCGGGGACGCGGTGGCGTGGGCGGTGAGCGGCGCGGCCAGGGCCATCGCGAGGAGGGCCGCGAGGCCCGCCGAGCGTCTGGCGGTGCCGCGCGTACGCGTACGGAGTCGCATGAATTCTCCTGGGGATTCGGAGGTGGGGGTGTTCATGTCGACGTTGCTGTGTGCCGGTGTGTGCGGTGCGTCGCCCCCCGAGCTTCTGCTTCTGGCATGTAAGCGTCAAGATGGGCTGCCTTCACCCGGTGGGGCATGGGTGATTTCTCGTCAAGAACCTTTTGCCTACCGCGAGTTAGCCCAAAAGGGCGCTCGCCCGCGACCCCAGTCCGACCGGACCCCGGCGGACGGCAATGGGAAGCCGAGGGTCGGAGCGGGCTTGTGTTGCCTGCGCGCGCGGTGTGACTCTCCGCGCCATGCCGCACACTCAACTGCCCGACCACGGGGCGGTCCTCGCGGAGGTGAGGGGAGTGCGGCGGGCCGGGATCGTGCGGCGGGCCGGGATCGTCCGGCTGCGGGAGCCCCGGCTGCGGAAGCCCCGGGTGCCGGCGCTCGCCGCGATATCGGACGGCCTGGGGGCGGCGGCCCCAGGGGCACCGCGCTTCCCGGCCGTCGAGCGGCTGCTGCGGCTCGCGGTCTCCCGCATCGGCGGCGGCACGTTCCAGGAGGCCGCCGAGTACGGCCTCGGGCTCGCCCAGGGCACCCGCGACCGGCCGGCCGCCGACCGCCGCAAGCGCGCCGCGCAGGTCTACGGCATCAGCGTCGAGCGCTTCCGCAGGCGTCATGAGCTGATGGTGCTCGGCGAGGTCGCCGGACAGACCGTCCGCATGGCGCCGGTGGGCCGTACGGTCGTACGAGATGCCCCCGTGGCGCCCTTCCCCGGAGCCGGGAGGTCCCGCGCCCGCGCGGCGCCCCCGCGCACCGGCGGCTGCGGGGCCGATCCGCGCGGAACTCCGAGGACCGGCCGGTGGGCCGTACGGTCGTACGAGATGCCCCCGTGGCGCCCTTCCCCGGAGCCGGGAGGTCCCGCGCCCGCGCGGCGCCCCCGCGCACCGGCGGC
>NZ_JBHWUR010000084.1:0-16944 GCF_042737755.1 Streptomyces sp. NPDC059994 | reverse complement strand
GCTGCGGGGCCGATCCGCGCGGAAGCCCGAGGACCGCTTCCGGGAGGCCCCTGGAGACCGCCGACCGGGTGGTCGCGTGCGTGCTGTGGATCGACGAGATCGAGAAGGGTCTGGCGGGCCGGGACGACGGCACGGGCGTGCCGCAGCGGATCACCGGGCAGTTCCTGTTCTGGCTCCAGGAGTCCCGCTCGCGCGCCTTCGTGGTCGCCACCGCCAACGATGTGCGTGGCCTGCCGCCCGAGCCGCTGCGCAAGGGCGGCTTCGACGAGCTGTCCTTCGTGGACCTGCCGGACGCGCAGGACCGCAAGGAGATCATCCAGCTCTCCTACCGCCGCTATGTGAAGGCCGACCCCGACCCCGGCCAGCCGGCCCGCCCGATCGACCTCAGGAACGACCCCGAGCAGATCGAGGAGATCCGGGCATGGGGCCGCGAACGCGCGGTGGCAGCGGGCCGCGCGACGGCCACGGCCGCGCAGAGGTGCGGGGCCGGCTCGGCGGATCGTGTTCATGGAGGACTGACCGTGTTCGGGCGACGGTTGATCGACCTGGCCTGAACTCGACGGTTGCCCCCAGGGGTTGGCGCGTCCAACAATGCGCATGACAACTTCAGGAACCCACTCCTGAATCCCTTCAGAGGGGAACCCCCACATGAAGAAGCCTCTCGTCGGCACGGTGCTCGCGCTTCTGCTCGTCGGAGCGGGTGCGGCACCGGTCGTCGCGGCGCCGCACACCCACAGCGGCGCCAAGGCGACGGTCAAGGCGGTCGACTTCGCCGGAACGGTCGCGCTCAGCAACTGTTCCGGGTCGCTGATCCGCACGCCCAACTCCCAGCCGAACGACCCCGCTCTCATCCTCTCGAACGGCCACTGCCTGGAGACCGGATTCCCGGCCGCCGGCGAGGTCATCACCGACCAGCCCTCCACGCGCAGCTTCTCGCTGCTCAACGGCTCGGGCAGCAAGGTCGGCACACTGCGGGCCACCAAGGTCTCGTACGCGACGATGACCGACACCGACATCACGGTCTACGAGCTGGGCAAGACGTACGCGCAGATCCAGAGCCAGTACGGGATCGGCGCGCTCACGCTCAACGACCAGCACCCGGTCGCGGGCACCGCCATCAAGGTGGTCTCCGGCTACTGGAAGCGCACCTACAGCTGCAACATCGACGGGTTCGCCTACCGGCTCAAGGAGGGCGACTGGACCTGGAAGGACTCGGTCCGGTACACCTCCGCCTGCCAGACCATCGGCGGCACCTCGGGCTCCCCGGTCATCGACACGGCCACCGGCAAGGTGGTCGCGGTGAACAACACCGGTAACGAGGACGGTCAGCGCTGCACCGAGAACAACCCGTGCGAGGTGGACCAGAACGGCAAGGTCACCGTCCGCTACAAGATCAACTATGCCCAGGAGACGTACATCATCGTCCCCTGCATAGGTACCGGTAACAAGTTCGACCTCGGTCGGCCTGGTTGCACCCTGCCCAAGCCGTAACGGCTCCAGCGGCCGTAACAGCGGAGATCCCCGCGTCCCGGGAAAGGGGCGCGGGGAACCTCAGTCTCCCCCTGTTACGGAAGCGCGTGGACGTGCGGGCCCACCGCGTTCGACCAGGCGTTGCCCGACCTGGCGTCCCAGTTCGTGGACCAGGTCATCGCGCCCCGCAGGCCCGGCCACGTCTTCGACGGTTTGAAGGAGCCGCAGTTGGTGCCCGCCGTCAGGCAGTCCAGCGCCGCGTTCACCACCGACGGCGAGACGTAGCCGCTGCCCGCGCCGCTCGTCGAGGCCGGCAGGCCGAGGCCCACCTGGGACGGGTCCAGGCCGCCCTGGAGCTGGATGCAGGCGAGCGCGGTCAGGAAGTCGACCGTGCCCTGCGAGTAGACCCTGCCGTCGCAGCCGTTCATCGAACCGCTGTTGTAGTACTGCATGTTGACGACGGTCAGGATGTCCTTGATGTTCAGCGCCGTCTTGAAGTACTCGTTCGACGTCGACTGCATGTCGATCGTCTGCGGCGCCATCGTGATGACGAGCTTGCTGCCGGCCTTCGATGCCAGCGAGCGCAGCGCCTGCGTCATGTACGTGGAGTTGAGGCCGTTCTCCAGGTCGATGTCGACGCCGTCGAAGCCGTACGTCTGCATCATCGAATACACCGAGTTGGCGAAGTTCGTCGCCGAGGTGGAGTCGTTGATCGATACCGTGCCGTTCTGGCCGCCGATGGAGATGATCACCGACTTGCCCGCCGCGTGCTTGGCGGCGATGTCCGCCTTGAACTGGTCGACGGTGTAGCCGCCGAGGCCGCTGGAGTCGAGGTTGAAGGTCACCCCGCCCGGTGTGCCGGTGGCGTCCGCGAAGGACACCGCGATGATGTCGTAGTCGGCGGGCACGTCGCTGATCCTCTGGACGGTCGCGCCGTTGTTGAAGTTCTGCCAGTAGCCGGTCACCGCGTGCTTGGGCACGTTGCCGCCGCCGCCCGGATTGCCGGTCGCCGACGTCCTGCCGGTCACCGCCGCCGACTTCGCGGACTCACCGGCCGCGTTGGTCGCGGTCACCTGGAACTGGTACGAGGTCGACGCGCTCAGCCCGGTCACGGTCGCCGAACCGCCGCTCACCGACTGCACCTTGGCGCCGTCGCGGTAGACGTTGTACCCGCTCGCGTTGGAGACCGCGCCCCAGGAGAGGTCCACGGACGAGGACGTCACCGAGCCGACCGCGAGGCCGCCCGGGGCCGCCGGGACCGTCGGGGCCGGGTCGCCGCCCCCGCCGCCGTCCGGGCCGAAGACCGAGATGTCGTCGGCGTAGTACGCGGGCTGGCCGTACCAGCCGTGCGTGAAGATCTGCACGGACGTGGTGGAGGCGCCGGTCTTGAAGGTCGTCGACAGCTGGTTCCAGCCGCCACCGGTGCCCGGCGTCCAGGTGGAGACGTCGCCGGTGCCGGTCCCGGTGGCGCCGAGGTAGACGTACGAGCCCTGGACCCAGGAGCTCAGTGTGTACGTCGAGTTGGGCTTCACGGCGACGCTCTGGACGCACTGGCCGGTGTCGGAGCCCGACGGGGTCGCCTTGAGGGCGGCGGCTCCGCCGTGCACGGGCGAGGAGACGGCGGCGCCGCTCCCGGCCGTACAGCTCCAGTTGGCGAGCCCCGACTCGAAGCCCGCGTTCCTGGCGTTGTTGACGTCCGCCGCGTGTGCGGTGCCGGTGAGTCCGGCTATGGACAGGGCGCCGGCCACGGCCACGGCCAAGCCGATTCTGCCGCTTGCTCGTTTCACTTGCTGCCTCCGGTGGGGGAGTTGGGAGGTCGGTGGGGAGGTGGGGCGCGCGCTGTGCGTACAAGCTGGTCCAGACCTGCGTACAAACTGGTCCAGACCAATCCGCTTGTCAAGACCTCTGGCGCCCTTCGTGGCATCACAGAAACGAGAAGACTGTTCACCCGCAGCTATCTCCTGGATACAGTGCTGGTTCAGGAGGGAAGTGCGGTGATCACTTACGGCTGAGGGGGCCCGCCACGGGCCGAGGGAACGGGGACTTGATGTGCCAACTGCGATAGCCGTCACCAGCCCGGACCTGGTGTTACCGGCGGCCGATCCACACACGCCGCCACCGGCGGTCTTCTCGTCCCCGGACGTCCAGCCGCTCGACGCCGCACTCGCCCACGCGCACCGCCTGCTCGACCTGCACGGCCATGTCGTCGTCCTGTACCCGGAGTCGCTTCCGGCCGCCCACGAGCAGCGGCTGCACACCGTCCGCTCGATCCTGGAGAGCGACCGGATCGCGCTGATCGGATCGCCGCTGCCGCCGCTCGGCCTGGCCGTGCTCGCGCGCCAGCTGTGCCGGCTGTCGGTGTGCGACTTCAGCCCCGGTGTGCTCGCCTCGGCCGCCCGCCTCCTCGCGCACTACATCCACGCGGGCGCCGTACTGAACTCGGTCACCCGGCTCGACCGCGTCCCGGTCGGACTCAAGACGCACGCCAAGTCCTGGCTGCCCGGCAGCCAGTTCGCGGTGCTCGCCCATCCGGTCCCGCAACTCGTCAGGATCGGCACCGGCGACCTGGAGGGGCCCGACTACGCCTGCCACCTGCTGGTGGCGAGCGCGGCGGCGCCCTCCGAGTGGGTCACCGCCACGCTCGCCCCCGGCTGGCAGGTCGGCGCGGTGCTGGAAGCTCCGCTGCCGGGGTACTCGCCCTCCTGGTGGGGGACGTCCAAGCTCACCGAGTTCGCCGCCCATCTGTCCGACCTGTCCGTGCTCTACCAGCTCGTGGCGTCCGTGCGACGGGAGTCGTGCCGGTGGTGCGGCATGGAACTCATCGGCGACCGCTGCGGGTTCTGCGCCTCCCCCGTCGCCGCCCCCGAGCTCCGGCTGCCCGCGGGAGGCACGTACAGCTAGCCGCCGCGCAGCCCGCCCGGTGGCCCTTGTCCGCTCAGTCCCACGTCATCGAACGAGGTCGTACGGTCAATGAACTCCCGTCAGCGCCGTGGCGTCATCCTTCTCCTGGTCTCGGTCCTGTGCGCCGCCGGGGCCTTCGCCGGGGTCCTCTCGGTGATCCACGACGCCAACTCGAAGGTCGGCCCCGAGGTGACGGCGTACCGGGTGA
Organism: Streptomyces sp. NPDC059994; assembly: GCF_042737755.1. Classification (NCBI taxonomy): domain Bacteria; kingdom Bacillati; phylum Actinomycetota; class Actinomycetes; order Kitasatosporales; family Streptomycetaceae; genus Streptomyces; species Streptomyces sp. NPDC059994. The sequence goes on along the minus strand of NZ_JBHWUR010000084.1, from coordinate 12,365 downwards.
AGGGCGTGATCGAGCCCTACAAGGAGCTGAAGGAGAGCCAGTTCGAGAAGACGTCGATGCCCGAGCGGTGGCTCCCCGGCAACGCGGTCACCGACCTCTCCCGCATCCGCGGAATGATCGCCGTCACCAAGCTCAGGGCCGGTTCGCTGCTCCAGTCCGACATGATCGTGAAGCGGCCCGAGCTCCGGCCCGGCGAGCAGGAGATCGCCATCATGATCGATGCCTCCACCGGTGTGGCGGGCAAGATCACGCCGGGCTCCTCGGTGAACATCTTCGCCACTTTCGCCGCCGCCAAGCAGGGCGACACCCCCCAGTCGAAGATCATCGTCTCCGGCGCCAGGGTCATCGACGTGGGCAGCCTGAAGGCCCTCGACCCCGGCCGCGACGACCGCGGCAAGAGCACCGAGGCGGTCCCGATCACCTTCGCCCTGGGCACCGTCGACGCCCAGCGCGTCGCGTACGCGGAGTCCTTCGCCCAGCACGTGCGGCTCGCGCTCGTCGCGCCCGGCAGCGACCCCTCGGTCCCGCCCGGCGACCGTACGTACCGCCTCGAAAAGGACCAGTGAGGTTCGGATGACCACCAGGATCCTCCCGGCCGTCGGGGACGCCGACGCCGCCCGGTCCGTCACCACCCTGCTCAGCCAGCTCCCCGACGCCGAACCCGCCGCGCCCGTCGCGGACTCGACCCAGCTCCTGGACACCCTGGCCCGGCTCGCCGGGGACTCCCTGGACGAGCTGCCCGAGGTCGTCCTCGTCCACGAGCGCATCGGGCCGGTTCCCGCCCTCGACCTGGTCCGCGAGGTCGCCCTGCGCTTCCCCGCCGTCGGCGTCGTCCTGATCACCTCCGACGCGGGCCCCGGCCTCTTCGCCGCCGCCATGGACTCGGGCGCGCGCGGCCTGGTCACCCTGCCGCTGCACTACGAGGAGCTGGTCAGCCGGGTGCAGGTGGCCGCCCAGTGGTCGGTCGGGGTCCGCCGCCACCTGGGCGGCGGGGGCGAGGCCTCCAGCGGCCCCGGCGGCACGGTCGTCACCGTCACCGGCGCCAAGGGCGGCGTCGGCGCCACCGTCACCGCCGTCCACCTCGCCCTCGCGGCGCGGGCGTCGGGCCGCACCACGGCCCTGGTCGACATGGACCTCCAGGCCGGGGACGTGGCCTCGTTCCTCGACGTCCAGTTCCGCCGCTCCATCGCGGACCTCGCCACGATCAGCGACATCTCGCCCCGGGTCCTCCAGGACGCCCTGTTCACCCACTCCACCGGCGTCGGCCTGCTGCTCGCCCCCGGCGACGGCGAGCGGGCCGAGGAGGTCACCGACCGCGCGGCCCGCCAGATCCTCTCCGCCCTGCGCCACCGCTACGAAGTGGTGATCGTGGACTGCGGCACCCAGATGAACGGCGCCAACGCCGCCGCCGTCGAACTGGCCGACACCGCCCTGCTGGTGACCACCCCGGACGTGGTGTCGGTACGGGCCGCCAAGCGGATCGTACGGATGTGGGACCGCCTGCAGATCCGCAAGGCCGAGGAGACCACCACCGTGGTCAACCGGCACACCCGCGCCACCGAGATCCAGCCCGCGCTCGTCCAGAAGGTCACCGGCACCCGGATCACCCGCACCTCCGTCCCCGCCAACTTCAAGGAGCTGCAGGCCGTCGTCGACGCCGGGCGCCTCCACGACCTGGACGCCAAGTCCACGGTCAAGCAGGCGCTGTGGACGCTCGCGGGCGAGCTGGGCCTGGTGAAGGGGGCTCCGGCGCCGGAGAAGAGCGGCCGGGGCACCCTCGTGCTGCGGCGCCGGGGGCACGGATGAGGGGCATACGGTCGCGGGCCGACCGGGACCGGGGCCAGATCATCGTCGAGTTCACCGGGATGGTGCCGATCATCCTGGTGACCCTCGCCGCGATCTGGCAACTGGTGCTGACCGGGTACGCGTTCACGGTCGCCGGACATGTGGCGGACGAGGGCGCCCGGGCGGGCGCGGCCAGGGACGGCGGCGCGGCGGCGTGCGCGGCGGCCGTGCGGGCGGCGGCGCCGGACGGCTGGGAGGTGTCCGCGCAGGAGTGCGGGGGCGGCGGGAAGGACGTCTTCACCGCCACCGTCGGCGTAAGGGTCCCGGTGCTCTTCCCCGGCGCGTTCACCGTGCCGCTCACCACCGTGCACGGGCACGCCGGTGCGGCCCGCGAGGAGGAGCCGTGAGGCGCCCGGGGTGCGGAGCCGTGAGGCGCCCGGCGCGGCGGTCCCCGTGGACCCGGTGGTCCCCCGGGGCCGGAAGCCGGGGCCGGGCCCGCGACCGGGGCTCCGCCGCCGTCGAGTACCTCGGCTTCCTGCCGCTGCTGCTCCTGGTCGCGCTCGCCGGCGTCCAGCTGGGGCTCGCCGCGTACGCCGCCCAGCAGGCGGGCACGGCCGCCCGGGCAGCCGCCCGTACCGGCGCGCAGACGGAACGGGCGGGCGGCGCCGCCCAGGCAGGGAAGGCCGCGGTGAGCGACTGGGTCGGCCGGCGCGCCGACATCGGCGTGGCGGGCTGCCCCGGGGCCACGGTGACCGCCACGGTCACCGTCTCCATCCCGTCCGTCTTCCCCGGCATCGACCACTTCGGCCCGGTCCGCAAGAGCGCCACCATGCCCTGCGACGAGAGCAACCAGCCGAGGAGGCACGTCACATGAGCCTGCGGGCCCGTATCACCGCCCCCGAGGAGACCCGGGGCGGCGAGGGCGACGCGCATCTCGTCGCCGCCTACCGGGGCAAGCTCCTGGAGGAGATCGACCTCGCCGAGATGTCCTCGCTCGCCGCCGCCGAGCGCCGGGCGCGGCTCGAACGCGTCCTCGGCCACATCCTCAGCCGCGAAGGCCCGGTCCTGTCCACCGGTGAGCGGGCCCAGCTGATCCGCCGGGTCGTCGACGAGGCGCTGGGCCTGGGCGTACTGGAACCGCTCCTCGAAGACGCCTCCGTCACCGAGATCATGGTCAACGGCCCCGACCAGATCTACGTGGAGCGCGGCGGACGGGTCGAGCGGCTGCCGATGCGGTTCGCCTCGCACGAGCAGCTGATGCAGACCATCGAGCGGATCGTGTCGACCGTCAACCGCCGGGTCGACGAGTCCAACCCGATGGTCGACGCCCGGCTGCCGTCCGGCGAGCGCGTCAACGTGATCATCCCGCCGCTCTCGCTGACCGGCGCGACCCTCACCATCCGCCGCTTCCCGCGCTCCTTCACGCTCCCCGAGCTGATCGCCTTCGGCTCGCTCGACCAGTCCATGCTGATGCTGCTCGCCGGGCTGATCCAGGCGAAGTTCAACGTGATCGTCTCCGGTGCCACCGGCACCGGCAAGACGACCCTGCTCAACGCCCTCTCCGGACTCATCCCCGAGCACGAGCGCATCATCACCATCGAGGACTCCGCCGAACTCCAGCTCCAGCAGAGCCATGTGATCCGCCTTGAGGCCCGCCCGGCCAACGTCGAGGGCAAGGGCCACGTCTCCATCCGCGACCTGGTCCGCAACTCGCTGCGTATGCGCCCCGACCGGATCGTGGTCGGCGAGGTGCGCGGCGGCGAGTCCCTCGACATGCTCCAGGCGATGTCCACCGGCCACGACGGCTCACTCGCCACGGTCCACGCCAACAGCGCCGAGGACGCCCTGATGCGGCTCCAGACCCTGGCCTCCATGTCCGAGATCAAGATCCCGTTCGAGGCGTTGCACGACCAGATCAACTCGGCCGTCGACGTCCTGGTCCAGCTCACCCGGCACGCCGACGGCTCCCGCCGGATCACCGAGATCGCCCTGCTCGACTCGCACGGCCGCGACCCCTACCGGCTCGCCACCGTCGCCCGCTTCGACCCCCGCCCGATGGCCGCCGACGGGCGCGTCCACGGCGAGTTCCGCCACTTCCCGGTCCCGCGCCGCGTCGCCGAGCGCCTCTACCTCGCGGGCCAGCCCGTCCCGCAGGCGTTCGGCATCGCCTCCTTCGACGAACAGCTCGCCACCCGAGAGGCCAGGTAGCACCGCCCATGTCCGCACTCACCCAGCTGACGATCGGGGTCACGCTGCTCGCCTGCGCGGCGGCGGTCGTCGGTGTGCACGCGTACGCCACGGGGCGCGCCCAGCGCCGGGCCCTGGTCGAACGGCTCTCCACCGCCGGGGAGCTGCCGCCCGCCGGACGCCGGCGGCCCTTCGCCGGGGTGGACCGCAGGCTGCGCCGCACCCTGGTCGGCAAGCGCATCGAGCGCAAGCTCGCGGTGACCGGCCTGGACCTCACCCCGGGCGAGTTCTTCGTCTACGTACTCGCCGCGGTCGTCGGGCTGTGGGTGGTCGCCGCCTCGGTGCTCGCCTCCTTCTTCGGCCCGCTCGCTGCCCTCGCCGGGCTGTGGGCGGCCAACACCTTCCTGAACTGGCAGCGCACCCGGCGCACCGAGGCGTTCATCAACCAGCTCCCCGAGATCTCCCGCGTGATCGCCAACGCCACCCAGGCCGGGCTCGCCCTGCGCACCGCGATCGCCATGGCGGCGGACGAGCTGGAGGCCCCGGCGGGCGACGAGCTCAAGGCGGTCGCCGACCAGCTCGCCGTCGGCCGCACCCTCGACGACGCGCTCGGCGAGCTGGCCCACCGGCTGCCCTCGCGCGAACTGGTCGTCCTCGTCTCGACGCTGATCCTCTCCAACCGGGCGGGCGGCGCGGTCGTCAACTCGCTGCGCAACCTCACCACCACCCTGGAGGAGCGCAAGGAGACCCGGCGCGAGGTGCGCACCCAGCTGTCCCAGGTGAACACCACGGCGTACGCGGTCCCGGCGATCGGGGTCGGTGCCATGCTGCTGGTCAACCAGATCGCGCCGGGCTCGCTCGCCAAGATGACCGGCTCGTTCCTGGGCCAGGCAGCGGTCGTCGTGGCGCTCGGGCTCTACGCGCTGGGCTTCGTCGCGATCCGCCGCATCTCGAAGATCGACGTCTGAGGGGGCGGGCATGGAACTGATCCTGGGACTCATCGGCGGGCTCAGCGTCCTGGGCGCCTTCCAGGGCGTACGGATGTACCGCGCCGAGGCCAAGCTCCCCGGCGACCTGGCCCTCGCCCTGGAGGTCGGCGCCACCCGCACCACTCGGACCGGCGGCGCCATCGACCGCCTCGGCATCCGCTACGCCCCGCTCGTACTGCGGCTGATGGGGCCCAGGCGCGTCGGCGAGAAACGCCGCAGGATCGACATGGCGGGCAACCCCGGCGGCCTGACCATCGACCGGTACGCGGCGCGGCGCGCGGTGTACGGGGCGCTCGGCGCGGTCGGCGCGGTGGTGATGCTCTCCGGCGGCAACTATCTGCTGGCCCTGCTGATGGTCGCGTTCGCGTACTACTGGGTCGAGGTCGGCATCTGGGCGGCCGTCCGCCGCCGCCGCGACGACATCGAGCGGACCCTGCCGGACTTCCTCGACGTCCTCGCGGTGGTGGTCTCCGCCGGGCTCGGCTTCCGCCAGGCCCTGGAGCGGGTCGCGGAGCAGTACGAGGGCCCCTGGGCCGACGAGGTGCGGATCGCGCTGCGCCAGTTGGACATGGGGGTCAGCCGTCGCCAGGCCTTCGACGACCTGCGCCGGCGCAACGACTCCGAGCAGGTCGCCATGTTCGTCACGGCGCTCCAGCAGGGTGAGGAGCTGGGCGCGCCGATCGTGGACACGCTGATAGCGATCGCCACCGACATGCGCCGCACCGACGCCCAGAACGCCCGCCGCAAGGCGGCCAAGGCGGTGCCGAAGGCGACGCTGATGGTCACCACGTTCATGGTGCCCGCCACCATGATCCTGATGGCGTCCGCGATGCTGCTCGGGTCCGAGGCCGACATCGGCTCGCTCACGGGGAAGTGAGGGGACCACCATGCCGAGATCGACACAGCAGCACGGCCTGCCCCCCGAGCCCGAGGTCTCCCTCCAGCTCAACGCCCTTCAGGCGCTCTGCCGCCAGGTCTTCCTGTTCCGGCTCGCGATGATAGGGCTCGGCACCCCCTTCGCCCTGGCCAACTCGGCCCGGGGCATCGCCACTTGGCTGGTCTCCGGAGCCGTGCTGATCACCTTCATGGGCTCGTACGCGCTCTACCGCGACTGGGAGCGCTTCGGCCCGCTGCTGCTGCGCCACCCGTGGCTGCTGGGCGTGGACACCGCGTTCGGCGCGCTGCTGCTGTTCACCGCGACCCCCGACTCCCCGCTCGGCTACGTCGTCGTCTGCACCCCGCTGCTCGCCGGACTGGTGTACGGGTGGCGGGGCGCGGGCGTCTTCGCCGGGCTCCAGTGCGTGATCCTGGCGCTCGCGTACATGGCCCAGCGCCAGCACCACCAGCCGGTCGCCCCGGCCCTGCTGCTGCCGGGCTTCTGCGTCCTCGCGGGCGCGGCCGGGGTCGCGCTGCGGGGCCTGCTGCTGCGGTTCGGGGTGGCCTCGCGGGCGCTCACCGAAGCACGGGCGAGGCTGGCGGTGGAGGAGGAACGGGCGAGGCTGGCACGGGAGTTGCACGACTCGGTCGCCAAGACCCTGTACGGCGTGGCGCTCGCCGCCGAGGGCCTGGCGGCCTCGGCCGACCGCACCGACCCGGTCGCGGTCCGCCGAGGGGCGACCCTGGTGGCCCGCTCGGCCCGCCGCGCCGCCGCCGAGTCCCGCGAACTCCTCGCCGACCTGCGCCGTGAGCCGGGCCCGGACGGGGGAGTGGACGTACTGGCGGAACTGGCGGCGCGGGCAAGGGACTTCGCGGGCAGAGGTGAAGACATGGGCGTGAGCTACCGCTCCCTCTCCCGGGACGGGTCCGCGATGCGGGTCCCGCACCCGATCGCCCGCCAGCTCCTCACCATCGCCTCGGAGGCGCTGGAGAACGCCCACCGCCACGCGGGCCCGGCGCGTGTGGACGTGTCGGCGGGCGTGGTCGGGGACGTGCTCCGCATCAGCGTGTACGACGACGGGCGCGGCCTGCCCCCCGGCACCACCCTCGACGGGCTGCGCCGGGCGGGCCACTTCGGCCTGGTCGGCATGGTCGAGCGCGCGGCGGACCTCGGCGCGCGCATCCGCATCGGCCGGGGCGAGGCGGCGAGGGGCACGGAGGTCCGCCTGGACCTGCCGCTGGCGGCGCTGGGAGCCGTACGGGCCGTGGAGAGGAGCGGGGTGTGACCCGGGTGCTGGTGGCGGACGACAACCCGGTCGTACGGGCCGGACTCACCGCGCTGCTCGACGGCCACGCCGGCACGGAGGTCGTGGCCGAGGCGGCGGACGGCCGCGAGGCGTACGAGGCGGCCCTACTGCACCGGCCGGACGTGGTCCTGCTCGATGTGCGGATGCCCGGCGTGGACGGCCTCGCGGCACTGCCCCGCCTGGTGCGGGTGGCGCCGGTGATGATGCTGACGTACAGCGGCGAGGACGAGACCGTACGCGAGGCGCTGCGGCTGGGTGCGCGAGGCTATCTGGTGCACGGCGAGTTCACTGTGGAACAACTGGTCGGCGCGGTACGGGGCATCGGGCTCGGCCGCGCGCCTTTCTCGGCGACGGCGGCGAGGGCACTGGGTGTCATGGAGGGGGCGGAGGGCGTTGCCTGTCCCATCCCCCCTCCGGGTGTCGTGCCCCGGTCGATTTCATTAAATCCGAACGAAGAGGCTTCGCGGATGCAACCGGATGTGGGACAGTCGTCACCGGGGCGCCGGAGGGAAACTCCGCTCTTCCGCAAGGGACTTGGAGTACACCGGCTCAGCAGGAGGGAGGTGGAGGTGATGGAGCTGATCACGGCGGGCATGAGCAATCAGCAGATCGCCGCCGCCTGCTTCATCAGCGAGAAGACGGTGAAGAACCACATCAACCGGATCTTCGCGAAGCTACACAGCAACAGCCGCACCCAGGCGGTCGCGACGTGGCTGGGGACGCGGGGGGCGGCGGGATGAGGGGGCATCGGCGCCAACCTCCCTCCCGGGCCGGGAATTGGGCCCAGGGGCCCTGTGCCGGAACCGGAGGGCCCGGGTACGGTGCGGCTGTCGAGCGCGGCACCGCCGTAGACCCCGGAGGGGACCACCATGAACGACAAGCTCCTCAAGCCCGCGACCGCCGCCAGGATCCGGGTCCACGGCTGGCTGAACACCACGGCGACGGCGCTGCGGCGGCGGGGGGACCGGGGGCAGGGCGCGGTCGAGTACATGGGGATCATCATCGTGGTGGTGGCGATCATTCTGGTGCTTACGCAGACGAATTTCGGCACGACGATCGCCGGGAAGATCACGGCGGCGATCAACAAGATCAACCCCTGACCTCACCCGCGTCCCGCCGCCTCACCGGCGACCGGGGGCAGGCCTTCCCCATCTACATCACCGCGGTGGCCGGCCTGCTCTTCCTCGCGTTCGCGTACTTCGCGGTGGGCCAGGCGGCGATGAAGCGCAACGAGGCCCAGACGGCGGCGGACGCGGCCGCCCTCGCGGCGGCCCAGGACTTCCGGGACCAGCTGAGGAACGGCCTGCTCGACACCTTCGACCTCGCGCGCTGGCAGAAGCTGCTCGACGGCGACCGGGGCGGGCTGATCCCGCACGACTCCTGCCCGGCGGCACGTGATCTCGCCTCGCGCAACGACGCCACGGCCGACACCTGCGAGCTGTCCTTCCAGCCTGAGCCCACCTACCAAGTGGCCGTGCAGACCAACAAGACGGCGGGCCATTCGGTCATCGCCGCCACACAGGACCACAAGGGCAAGGCGAAGGCGGCCGCCGTGGTCGTACCGCGCTGCCACCTCCAGGAGGCGCCCGGGAACGGGCCCACCACAGAGGCTTCGGAGCCGGCGCCCGGCCCGGCCCCCGGCGAGTCCCCGCCCCCCGGCGGGCCGGCGGGCGGGCAGAAGGCGTACCGGCTCGTCTGCGACAAGAAGCGGGACTTCGAGATCGACCCCGGCCACCTCGACCTCCTGCCGAAGGCGTCCGACCTGTTCTCCGTCCATCTGGCCGACAAGTAAGCGTATGAAGTGCGCAGCACGAAGGACCGAGGGGGCTTCACTCATGGACAAGGCCAAGATCAGGGCGCGGACGAGAGGCGCGGTGGTCGCGGCGGCTGCCGCCGCCCTGGCGCTCACCCTGACCGCCTGCGGGGGAGACGGCGGGGGCAAGCCGAAGGGCGGCGACAAGGCCTCCACCGCTCCGACGGTGTCCGGCGGGAAGAACACCCCGTCCGGCGGCCCGTCCACGCAGAGCACCGAGGTCCTTGCGACCATCAGCGGCACCGACGGCGTCGAGGTGGTGGTCAACTCGGCGAAGCGGGACGCCGGAGGGTTCGTGACGGTGCAGGGCGTCGTGAAGAACGGGTCCAAGAACCTGTTCTCCGCGCCCGGATGGCAGGGCAGCGAGCAGGAGCTGAGGAGCAACGGCGCCTCCATGGCGGGCGCGGCGCTGGTCGACAAGGCGGGCAAGAAGCGGTACCTGATCCTGCGCGACACGGACGGCCGCTGCCTGTGCTCGCAGTTCACGACGGGCATCCAGGCGGGGGAGGAAGCCCCCTTCTACACCCAGTTCCCCGCCCCCCCCGCCCCCGTAACAGAAGTCGACTTCCAGCTCCCCACCATGCCCACCGCCACCATCAAGATCTCCGGCTGAGGCACCCCATGCAGGCCACCCAGGCACCACCCGCGACCCCGGCCCCGGCCCCCGGCCACCCCCGCCGCCGTCACGCCCGCTCCGCGGCCCTCGCCGCCGCGGTGCTGCTGTTCGTCGGGGCGGGGACGGGCGCGGCCGTCGCCGACGATCCGAATCCCACCGCCGTGCCCGCCGCCGCCCCGCCCGTGAAGGTCGACGCCAACGCGCCCGGGCTCAAACTCTCCGACGGGGCGACGCTCGCCGCGCCGAGGGTCATCGACATCAAGTCGGTCGTCGAGGACATGGGCGGCGAGGAGCGCCGCGCCGACACCAACGCCGACATCTCCTTCGCCCTGCAGGCCGAAGTCCTCTTCGGCAAGGACAGCGCCGCGCTCTCCGCCGAGGCGAGCGGCCGCATCCAGGCGATCGCCGACGAGGTCAAGAAGCAGAAGGCCACGAACGTCCGGGTGTTCGGCTTCACCGACAACCTCGGTACGCACGAGCACGGCGTCGTCCTGTCCAGGCAGCGCGCGGACGCCGTCCAGGGCGCGCTCTCGCAGGCGGTGGGCGGCGCGGTCACCTTCGACATCCGGGGGTACGCGGAGGACTACCCGATCGCGGACAACTCCTCGGAGGACGGCCGCCGCAAGAACCGCCGGGTCGAGGTGTCCTTCCCGCGCGGGGCGACCGGGTAAAGACGGGCCGGTGCGAGGGCGGGCCCGGCCGGCCGGGTGGAGGTGCGGTCGGCCGGGCCCCGTATGTGCGCGGGCCCCCGTCAACGTCCGTTGGAAGTGACGCTCCCGCGCACCACAGAGGCTGCCAGCCGGGGCGTACCGGGGACTTGGAAAAAAGCGCACGTCGGCGTGAGACGGCTGGGAATCGACGGTGAGGGCAAGGAGTGTGGACAGATAGTCTGCGCGCAGATAATCTACGGAGAGCTTAATTCGCGCAGAGGATGAACAGGGGAGCCGACATGTGGGTGTACGAGCACGGAGTCGAGACCAGCGCCGCTCCTGAGGCCGTCTGGCGGCTGTGGGCCGACGTGGAGAACTGGGGCGCCTGGAACGCGGACGTCCAGAAGATCGAGATCCGGGGGCCGTTCGCGGCCGGATCCGAGATCACCATGGGGGCGGACGGTCAGGACCCGATCGAGCTGCGGATCGCCGAAGTGGCCGAGAACGAGCTGTTCGTGGACGAGGCCCGCTTCGACGGCCTGGTCCTGCGCACCGCGCACCGGCTCGACCGGCTGGGCCAGGACCGTACCCGGGTGGTCTACCGGATGGAGATCACCGGCGCGGCGGCCGACGAGGTGGGCCCGGAGATCGGCCCGGCCGTCACCGCCGACTGGCCGGAGACCATGGCCGCGCTCGTCCGGCTCGCGGAGGCGCGGCACTGATGGCGCTCACCCCCGGCGAGAGCCCCGGGTTCCTGCTCTGGCACGCCACGCTGCGCTGGCAGCGCGGGGTGACCGCGGCCCTCACGCCGCTGGGCCTCACCCATGTGCAGTTCGTGCTGCTCGCGTGCACCTGGTGGCTCAACGGGCAGGGGGAGCACCCCAACCAGCTGGCGGTCGCCCGCCAGGCCGGTACCGACGTCAAGATGACGTCCCAGGTCGTCCGTACGCTGGAGGGCAAGGGCCTGCTCGTACGCGAGACCGACCCGGCGGACACCCGGGCCAAGCGGCTGCGGGTGACGGAAGCCGGGGCGGAGCTCGCGCCGCGGGCGATCGCGGCGGTCGAGGCGGTGGACGCGGAGTTCTTCCGGCCGGTGCCGGTGGGCGAGGTGGTGGCGCTGCTCGCGGCGCTGGCCCGGCCGGAAGAGTGAACCCGCGCTATGAGCCGGTGCTGCCGCTTCCGTACGGCCTGGTGATCATCTCCATGGCGTGGCCGGACGGGTCGAGGAAGTAGACGCCCCGGCCGCCGTCGTTGTGGTTGATCTCGTCGGGGCGCTTCATGTACGGATCGGCGAAGTACCGTACGCCCCACTGCTTGATCTTCTCGAAGCCGGCGTCGAACTCGTCCTCGGAGACGAGGAAGGCGTAGTGCTGCGGCACGATCTTGTCCGGGTCGCCGGTGGCGAAGTCCAGGGTGACGCCGTTGCCGGTCTCGACGGGGATGAACGGTCCCCACTCGTCACCGACCCGCAGCCCCAGGATGTCCGCCAGGAACTCGGCGGAAGCCCGCTTGTCGCGGGAGTGGACGATGGTGTGATTCAACTCGACTGACACGGTGGAATGCCTCCAACAGGCATCTCACGGGCACCTCCACGCTCACCCGGCCGGTGACCAACGCGCGACGCCGTGGTCGTGATCGTAAGCAGGGGCGCGCGGGGCGGGCAAGGCGACTTCCGGCTTACGGGTGCGCCCCATGCAGGTGCACGCGCACCCGCACGCCCGGCCGGATGCCCCACCCCGCCATCGCGCCCGCCTCCGCCTCCAGGATGTGGCGGGCGCGGAGGCGGGGGGCGGTGAGGCGGTTCGGGGGGACGGTGTGGAGGGTGATGACGCGGAGGTGGCGGTCCAGGTAGGCGACGTCCAGGGGGAAGCGCATGCGGAAGGTGTGTACGGAGGTGGCGGGGCTGAGGAGGACGGCGCCCTGGACCCCGTCCCGGCCGAGGAGTCCGCGGGTACGGGCCCGATAGGACGCGGCGATTTCGAGGGGGACGAGGTGCCCCTCTTCGACCGCCAACTGGCCTTGCCCGTCCCGCCATCGCGCCATGGGCCCACGCTACAGAGCCCCCACCCCGCCCGTTCCCTGAACCCTCCGGGGGTGGGTGGGGGTGGAGGCTCGTTTCCCGGGGGCTGCGCCCCCGGACCC
>NZ_JBHWUR010000083.1:29496-32977 GCF_042737755.1 Streptomyces sp. NPDC059994 | reverse complement strand
GTCCGGCGCCGTGCGCCGGACCCGACGGGACGAGCCTCGTCCTCGGCACCGGTCGGAGTCGACGGGTTTCCCGTTGACCCTTGCGAACGGGAAACGAGGAAACGCCCCCCGCCGCCCCACCGGGTGCCGACCGCCGGGTCAGTCGCCCGGGAGCAACCTGGTCTCGGCGGCGGGCACACCCTTGGTCCACCAGTGGTCGTAGCGGGCGTAGGCCCTGGGGTCGCGGGCGGCGAGGAAGGCGACGAGGGACCGGGCCTCGGCCGCCAACTCCTCCCAGACGCGCTCCGGCAGGGGGTGGAAGGCGCCGGCTTCGATGCCGCCGTCGGTGGCGCGCCAGACGCCGGCGACCTGGCCGTCGACCAGCAGGGTGGGCAGCACATCGCCGTTCACGCGGGTCACATGCTTGCGGTAGGCGGGCGGGATCACGCGGCTGCGGTCGGCATAGGCCAGCAGGACGCTGTCCCACATCGCCATCAGCCGGGGCGGTGCGGGTGTGTCCTCATCTGGCCTGAGCGCGCCGGGGATGTCGTACAGCACCGTGCCGTCGGGGCCCCGCAGTTGCTCCAGCTCGTCCGCGAGGGTCTTCACGGCTGCTCTGACCCGGGGCCGCTGGACCAGCGCGAACTGCGCCATGTCGGCAGTCGACGCCGGTCCGAAGCCCGCGAGATAGCGGCGGAGCAGGGCCCGCAGACCCTCGTCGGGCGCCTCGGGGTCCCCCAGGGCGGGCTGCTCTTTCGCAGCGACGTACGAGAGACGGTTGGTGAACGCCCAGGGGCCGCCCATGGGCGCGTGCCACAGCGGCGCGTACTGCCGCAGCATCCGCTGCGCCCCGACCTCCAGGGGCCGGCCGAGGCGCTTCTCGAACCAGTCTCCCAACTCGGCGCTGCTGCGCGGCCGCTGGGCGTACCGCAGCAGCCCGGGGAGCAGGTCATCGGCGTCATCGACGCTGAGCCCGGACGAACGGAAGCGCGCGTCACCGAGCCGGGAGGAGCGCAGCGTCGGCTCCATGGCCTCACGGAAGCTCCGGTAGTCCTCCATGTGGACCGCGTGCAGCGTGAGCCTCATGAGGGTCGCCTTCACGATACTGCGGTCGGCCAGCGCCGCATCGAGTTCGGCCGGGTCGAAGCCGCGTAGCCGGTTCCACAGCGCGATGTACGGCGATGCGGGCTGCTGCGCCTGGAGGGCGACCACGCGTCGCAGCCCCTCCACAGCGTCCAGCGGCTCGCGGCCGAGCAGCAACTGCCGGGCGAGCGTGGCACGGTTGAGGGCACGCGCGGAGATCACCATGCCGCGATTCTCCCGCGCCTGCGCCCGCGGCAGAACCCTGACCTGCCGGGCACACCGGCCCGGTTCACCCGGCACGTCGGCGGGCATCTGCCCTCAGTGTTCCCGGCGCACCCTCAGTGTTCCCGGCGCACGCTCAGTGTTCCCGGCGCAGCAGCCTCGCACCGCAATCACCGAGGTAGCCCGACCCCCGCTCTGTGGCCTCCCACGCCTCGGGACCGGATCCGACTCCGGTCCCGAGGGCGTCGCCGCGCGGCGACGTGGGCGCAGAAGTCCGGATCGGACACCTGTTGATCGCCCTGGGCCAGGTGATGGCCATACGTACGCACCAGACCTTGACGAGAGCGGCGTTCACGCGCCGCGGGCGAGCGCCACATCCCGCTGCCGCTCGTGCTGATCACCATCGGCTTGCTCCTCCTGACCGAAGGCGGCGCCTTCGGCCTGTAGGGCGCCGCGCGGATCCTGGCGTCCCACCCCCCAGGGCTCCCCCGGGCCAACACCCCGACTAGGCTTGGGTGTGTCCTTTTCCGTTCCCCGGCGGGAGCGCCTCAGCCGGTGGCCTCGGCCGCCGCGTGACGTAGGAGAGTGATCTGGTGACGCAGCGCAAGCCTCCGGGTATCAGCCTTGAGTCGTGGGTGGACCGGCAGATCCGCGAGGCGCAGGAGCGCGGTGAGTTCGCCGAGCTGCCTGGCTTCGGCAAGCCACTGCCCGATGCCGCGCAGCCGTACGACGAGATGTGGTGGATCCGCCAGAAGATGGCCCGCGAGGGCATCACCGCGATGCTGCCGCCGGCTCTGGCGCTGCGCAAGGAGATCGAGGACGCGCTGGCCGCAGTGGCCAAGGCGCCGTCCGAGCGGGCCGTACGGGCGCTCCTGGAGCCGGTCAACGAGAAGATCGCCGCCATGCTCAGGCAGCCGCCTCCGGGGCCGCTTCTGGGGCGAGAGCCGATCGACGTGGACGAGGCCGTACGCGAGTGGCGCGAGGCACGCCGCCAGCAGTGACCCGTGGGCCGCCCCACCAACGCCGACCGCCGCCTCCGGCGAGGAGCCGCGCCACGGCGGTCGGACAGGCCCGGACCACGACCTCCACGCCATCACCACCGGCCTCGACGGCGGCGACATCACAGAGCGTTGCCGTTTGCCGCTCCGATCCCGCGCACCCGTACGCCGACCGCAGGGCCGCCCGCCCGACGACCTCCCTCTGGCTCAAAAGTTACGCCCCAAAACGACTTCCACGAACGGGAGTTGGTGCATACGGTCGCCTCTGTCAGTCGTGACGACAACGTTCAGGGAGGGACAGCATGAACCACAACATACGGGCAGCGGCAGCCACCGCGGCGCTCCTCACCGGGCTCCTCGCGGCCGCCGGCACCGCCAACGCGGCCGACCGCATCGACGCTCAGCACCTGGCCGCGCACATCGACAAGGCGGTCGCCGCCGAGCAGGCGAGCGGGGGGAACACAGGCGACATAGGCGGGCCCATCCTGGGTGTCCTCACGAGCAGTCCCGACGGCGCCGACACCGTCAACTCCTGAGCGGGCGCAGGTGCGCACCGTGGACAGTCCGGGGGGAGACAGAGAAGACGGGGAAGACCACACCACTTGGTGCCCCAGCGGGGAAGCCCACCGTCCGGAATCCGTCGTTCTGGGCGTCAGATCAGGGGAGGGCGGCCAGGTCGTCTATCTGGCCGAGCCCGTACCGGCAGCGCAGGTCCTGCCCAGCATCCCCGAGGGCATCGCGCCCCACCGGGTGCTCCGGTTCGCCTCGCACTGCGTGTCCGGCTGCGCGAACCGGGTCGGCGATGCCTGCGGCCTGATCGAGCGCATACAGACCCTGCCGTCACCCGACGCCACGGGAGCCGTGCCACGGTGCCATCTGCGTCCACACTGCAAGTGGTGGAACCAGGCAGGGGTGGACGCCTGCCACCGCTGCCCCGCCATCCCCACACTCAACTCCCCCGACGACGAGCTCGCCGTACTCGTCGCGGATCCCTCCACCACCACCGAGCAGCTGCAGAACTGGATCGCCGCGGCCGAGTGACAGGCGAGTGGCATACGGCGACAGCACGGCACCGGATCACCGGACCTCACGCTATGTTCGAAAAGTGCTGGTGGCGGGGGGGCCCCCCCGCCCCCCCCCCGGGGGGTTGTGTGTGGTGTGGCTCCGGAACCCCCGGGCCCCCCGCGCAGATGCCCCCG
>NZ_JBHWUR010000083.1:18064-29486 GCF_042737755.1 Streptomyces sp. NPDC059994 | reverse complement strand
CCCACCCCGCCCCCGCAACCCCGCACCCCCCCATATTTACCAAATGTGCGGGTCGGGGGGCCCCCCCCGCGACCAGCACCGGTGGGTTTGTCAGTGGTGTCCAGCCGTACACCGTGACCCGCGCGCTCTGAGCCCCGGTGACATAGCCGTTGCTGGCGACCCAGTAGCCGGCTTGCACGACATAGGTGCCGTCCTGCGTGCCGATGCCCCCTGGTGTTGAACGTCTGGTGGTTCGAGGTGCCCCAGCTACCGCAGCCGTAGTCCGCGACCTGGGCGGTGGAGCCGGCGGCAGCCCCCGCCGCCCGTGTTCGCCGACGCGTCTTGCGCTGTGACCGGCCCGGCCGCCAGTACCCGACTTCCTCATTCCGCGGCCCGACGTCTACGAGCCCGACCTGCAAGACGAATTGCACGAGATGGCCAGGTCAGATCCGAACGCCTGAGCCGCGCGATCGCCCTCATGCTCCAGGGCAGAGCCGAGACCCGGCTGTCCGGGGGCGCCGCGCCGCGGCCCCTGCTGAAGGCCCTCGAACAACGCGAGAAGGCGGTGGCGGAGCGCGCGGCCACCGAACTCCAGCACTTGTTGCAGGCCGCCATCGAGCCGGCCTGGCCGGGCCTGCGTTCCCGGATCGAGAACGACATCGCCCGACGCGCTCCTGGCGTTGCCCACATAGCCCTGGTGCGCTCATCCGGACCCACCATGTGGAACCGCCAAGGCGTTAGGCACACTTTGTGTGTTGTAGTCCCTTACCGAGATCAAGACCACGACCACGAGGATGAGCCACGCATGATCACGCTTACGAAGGAATCCGGCCCGGCGGACCTGGACGGAGTGACCCATCTGTCCATCGGTGTGTCCTGGGACCCCACGGCCGGCAGCAGCGGTGGGGTCGTTGGTCTGCTCCGCCGCAAGAGCGGCACCGATCTCGACCTGATCGCCGTCGCGATGCAGGGCGGGGACCCGGTGCGCCTTGCGGGTCTTGACTCGCTGGACCCCATGGGCAACGGCTCCTTGGTGCACAGCGGTGACAACCAGACCGGGCGCGGGGACGGCGACGACGAGACCGTCACGGTCGAGTTCGCGCGTATCCCGGCCCAGATCACGTCGGTCGTGTTCGTCGCGGCCGCGTTCAAGAAGGGCAGCTCTTTCCAGAAGGCCCGCAACATCAGCTTCAAGGTCTACGACTCGACCGGTGGCAGCTCCCAGCAGGTCGCCGACATCTGGCCCAGTCTGCTCACGCAGGACAACGGCTGCGCCGTGGCCAAGGCCGTACGGTCCGGCGGCTCCTGGAAGCTCGAAGTGATCAACGTGACGGGGAAGATAAAGCAGGGCGACGAGCACGCCCTGATGCGCTTCGCCATCAGCAAGTAGCCCGCCCTCGACTCGGCAGTCGAGCGGCGATCGGGTCTGCGGGACAGGGCACGCGCCTCTGGCTGTCGCCGATGCACGGCATCAGCGACAGCCGAGGGCTCCCCCGGTCAGCGGGACTTCGCGTCCAGCCACGGACGGCGGCCCGGTCCCGTCGGGTGGGTACCGGAAACGCCCATGACCAACGAGTAGAGGCTGGTCTCCGCGGTGATGAAGAGGCGGTTGCGCTTGGCGCCGCCCCAGGAGATGTTGGCGACCGCCTCGGGGACGTTGAGCCGCCCGATGAGGGTGCCGTCGGGGTCGTAGCAGTGCACCCCGTCATTCATCGCGGCGGCCCAGAGCCGGCCGCCGTCGTCGAAGCGGAGGTTGTCGAAACGAGCGTCCTTCCGGCCCTGCGCCTCGGCGAAGACCTTGCCGTCGGACAGCGTGCCGTCATCGCGTACGTCGAAGACCCGGATGCGGCCTGCGCGGGTGTCGGAGACGAACAGCTGCCGCTCGTCGTTCGAGAAGACCAGCCCGTTGGGCGCTTCGAAGCAGTCGGCGACCAGCCGCACTTCGCCGGTGGCAGGATCGATGCGGTAGAGGTTGTTGGCCCCGATCTCGCTCTGCGCGCGATAACCCTCGTAGTCGCTGGTGATGCCGAAGTCCGGGTCGGAGAACCAGATCGAACCATCGGACTTGACGGCCGCGTCGTTCGGGCTGTTCAGGCGCTTGCCCTGCCAACGGTCCGCCAGCACGGTGACGGTGCCGTTGTGTTCGGTGCGTGTCACGCGGCGGTTGCCCTGCTCGCAGGTGATCAACCGGCCCTCGCGGTCGAGGGTGTTGCCGTTGGTGTGCCCGGCGGAGCGGCGGAAGACGCTGACGGCACCGGTCTCCTCGTCCCAGCGCAGCATCCGGTCGTTGGGGATGTCGCTCCAGATCACCTGTCGCCAGGCGGGCAGGTAGATCGGCCCCTCGGCCCAGCGGCATCCGGTGTACAGGACCTCCAGCGCGTCGTCTCCGTTCATGCAGCGTCCGGTGCGGAACCGGTCGTCGAGCATCTCGTACAGTCCAGGGCGCTCGCTGGTCATGGTGCCTTCCCCTCCTACAGACATCATCTGCCGAAGTTGATTCGGCCTACTGCGCAGGTTGCAGGATGAAGTATGGTCCCCACAAGGACATTCCGAATGGAGAGTTGTGGATCACATCGATCGTGCCCTGCTGGCGCAGCTCCAGCAGGACGCCACCCAGCCCTACGCCACGCTGGCCCAGGCCGTGGGCCTGTCCGCCGGTGCCGCTCATGAGCGCGTGCGCAAGCTGCGGGAACGCGGCGTCATCCGGCGCACCACCATCGAGGTGGACCCGGCCGCGGTGGGCAGCACCGTCCTGGCCTACGTCCTGGTCGACTCGACCTCTTGGATGGGTGATTCGGCGAACGACTTCGCCGCGCTCCCCGAAGTCCTGGAGGCGCACGTCATCGCCGGCACCGCCTCAGTACTGGTGAAGGTCAGGACCGCGACCACCGAGCAACTCCAAGACGTACTCCGCCGGATCTACGCCATCGACGGTGTCAGCGGAACCCAGGCCACGGTGGTGCTCGAAACCTTCTTCGAGCGGCCACTCTCCCCGCAGCCCGCCGACCAGACCTGAGGGCAAACCTCAGCGAGCCCATCGGGCACCGAGTACATCGCGGTGATCGCGTAACCGCCGCCGGAGTGCGGGACAACCATGGGCTCCTGCTGTCCCGCTGCCCGGCCCGACCGAATCACGCAGAAGTGATGGCCTGCTCCAGCAGGCCGTGCAGGACGCGCTGCTCCTCGGGAGTGAGGCCGGACAGCGGGGAGTCCGCAGCGAGGAGTTCGAGGAGACGTCCGCGCAGTGCGGTGCCTTCGGCGGTGAGGACGAGGTGCTTGGCGCGGCGGTCCGTGGGGTGCGGGTGACGCTCGACCAGGCTCTGCTTCTCCAGCTTGTCGACGACGAAGGTGGTGTTGGAGGGCTCACAGCTCATGCGTTCGGCGAGCTCCCGCATGGTCATCGGCCCGCTCATCTCCCGCAGCGCGGTCGCCTGGGACGCGGTGAGGCCCAGGGTGGCGGCGCGCTCCCGTACATGCTCGGCGATCCGCTGAGCCAGTCCGTTCACCAGGCCGCACAGCTGTCGCTCGGCGATGGCCTGGCGCTCGGGAGACGTTGTCATGCCACCACTCTAGCAAATCCATCAAGACAAAATATTTACAGCTTGAATGATTTGAACTTGATGCTTATGGTTGCATCGCCGCCGCAGGAGACGCGAACGGCGATCTGGTGATGACTCACGGGAGAGAACCCATGGCCGACTTGACGGTGGATCAGGATGTACGACTGCGCCGACCGGCGGGCATCCGCTCGATACGGCTGGGCGACACGAAGGTGACGTACATACCGGACGGCGATGTACGGCTCCGGCCGCTGCACCTGCTCGAAGACACCACCGACGAGGTGTGGGCCGCACATCCGGAGTACCTGGACGCCGCGGGCCACCTCGTGGGGAGCGTCGGCGCTCTGCTGGTCGAGCACGGCGACCGCGCGCTGCTGATAGACGCGGGCGTCGGCCCGCAGACGCTGGAGGCTCCGGACGGCCCCCTCGCCATGATCCACGGAGGTGCGCTCCCGGGCAGCCTGGCCGAACTCGGCCGCCGCCCCGAGGACATCGAAGCGGTGGCCTTCACCCACCTCCACGCCGACCACCTCGGCTGGGCCTGCCACCCCGCCCCCGGCGGTGACCGGCCCGTGTTCGCCCACGCCGACTACCTGATCTCCGAGCCGGAGTGGGACCGGCGCGACCTCCTGGAGGCCCAGGGCATGACCGAGCAGGTCGCGGCCCTCGCACCGCGCGTACGGACGATCACGGACGGGCAGGAGATCTTCCCCGGTGTACGCGTACGGATCACCCCCGGCCACACCGTGGGGCACGCCGAGTACGTCATCACCGGGGGCGGACGGCGTCTGATCGCCTTCGGTGACGCCATGCACTCGCCGATCCAGGTCGACCACCCCGACTGGTCCTCGGGCTTCGACCACGACCCCGCCCTGACAGCCGACCACCGCCGCCGCCTCGTCGCCGAGCTGGCGGAGCCCGGCACGATCGGCTTCGGCGTCCACTTCGCCGACGTGGTGTTCGGACACGTCCGGCAGGACGGGGACGGCCCGGCCTGGCGGCCTCTGGACGCCTGACCGGCTGGAGCCGGACGGCGTCGGTACCGGCCCGATGGGGGGTGTGTCAGCCCTTCCCCGCGCGGTGGCGGGAACGGGCCTCGGCCGTGGCCGTCAACTCCTTCAGCCACTCCTCAAGACCTCCTCCGAGGTACTTGACGGACGTGGGCACGTCCGCTTCGACCTGGGCACCCGTCCAGGTCTCCTCGGTCCGTACGAGGACACCGCCCCGGACCTTGGTAAACGTCCAGACGTGAACACCCTTGTCGATGCGCAGGCCCTTGCCGATCGCGGGTCCGGTCCAGCGGACGCACGTGCCGTGCGTGAGCTGCCGGACGGTCGAGGTGATGGTCAGGGTGGTGGCGGGCGTCGTGGTGGTGGCGGGCACCGGGGTGGTCCACCGGAACCGCGATCCGCTCCGCAGCGGACCGGCGTCCAGGCGCTTCACGCTGGTCACGGGAGGTTGCCACGACGGCCAGCGCTCCACGTCGGTCTGCAGGTTCCAGATGGTGTGCAGGGGCGCGTGGATGACGGTCGCGGTCCGGTACCGGATCTTGGCGGCGGGATCGACGCCGCTGCCCCGGCAGGTCAGCGAAGCGCCTATGGGGCCGGCGTGATCGGGCGCGGCGGCCTGGCCGGGTGTGGCGGCGCCGAGGACGCCGAAGACGGCCAGCGGGACCGCCGGCAGGGCGGCGCGCACGCGGCGGGCGGTGCGGGAAGTGGCGGGTCGGACCTGCGGGTTGAGCGTGTTGGGCATGGATCTCCACCTTGTTCCGTGCTGGTCGGGCGGTCGCGGCACGGCTACGCGCCCCGCCCGGTGTAAGGGCGTTGGCGGGCACGGGCTCCCCGGCGTACGGAGACGGTGACGGCGGGGCCGACCCCACCGGTGGAGCCTTGCGTGCCGCGCGGGTGCGGGAGCGCCGGTCGGCTGGTGCAGTAGATCGGCTGGTGCAGTAGACGGCGCCGAGGCTGACCACCAGCGCTGCCCGCGGACGGCACCGAGCCCCAACTGAGCTCCGACCTGGCCCAGGCGGCGAAAGACGTCGCGGACAGCAGCCCCTTCATCCGGGCCCTCAAGAGCCCGTACCCAGGCACCCGCCGAGTTCCAGCGACGCGCAGCCGGGGGCCGGGGCTGATCGTGGGGGGGGTATGCCGATGCCGAGCCGGGGCGGCTACCCGGCTGTGGGCGGGGGTGCGCTCGGGGCCTCGGGCCGACGCGACGAGGACCAGGGCGACGTCTAGCGCAGCTGCGTGCAGTAGTTGCCGACGTAGGTGTGTCCCTCTTCGACCCCCAGCTCACGGGCGAGGTTGCTGGCGGGGCTGACGAAGAAGTAGACCGGCGGGTCGTTCAGGCACCGCCAGGTTTCGAGCGTGTAGCGATCCAGCAGGGTGACCGTGCCGGCCTTGTCCGAGGGAAGTTGTCGGTTGCAGTGGATGCCGACCGTAGTGAAGGAACCACCTCGGCCGATCAGGCATGTCACGTGCGGCGTTGCGGTCGCAGGGGCGGCAGGAGTCGCAGCGCTGAGGCTGAGACCGGCCACGGACATGGTGGCGATACCGATGGAACCTAATAGGCGGGCTGCGTTCATGGCGTACCCTCCTCCTTCTTCTCTCTCGGTGACTTCAGGCACGACGGCCTGTCGCGCACTCTGTCAGGCGGTACTCCACAACCGCCAGCGCGACTTGCGCCTCGGGTGACGTATCAGCCAGCAGATCTTGGCGGAGATGGATTCCCGGGCGTGCCCGCAGAGCGCGGAGGTGGCTGATATCGGGTCATCCCTCAGTGAATCCGTTGCGTTCTCATTTACTTTGCCCCGCGCCGACCCGAGGGCCTCGACGTTGGCAGTCCGACACCGGCTGTACGGGGACCGGGTCCGCGGGCTACTCGGCAATCGCAGTGCGGTACGTCCATTGGTAGACCCGCAGCGGTCCCTCCGCGGTGTCCTGCAGCCGCTGCGTGGCCTCGAAGTGTTCGTAGCCGCCCATGAACGGCACCTTCATCTGGTCGCCTGGCGGGGTGACCGTGACGATGCGGTCCGGCAGACCCTTCGGCCCGCCTTCAAGCACAGCCCTCACAGCATTTGACACAGTCAGCTCCTTATGGATTTTTCATGGCGGACTGATTCCCTATCCGGTCCTGCACGGAACCCCTGCCGGAAACTCCCCACCCCGGCCCGTGAGGCCTTGGAAGTCCTCCATCATGTCTCTCTGGTCGCTCGGGCGGCCAGAGCGGCGCACTGGCGTACGGGTGACGTGTCGAACAATTTCGCGCCGCCCCTGCGGCCCTCGCGGCAAGGCTGCGAGCCTATTCCCCGGGCACATTCCCAAGGCCCGTGCGGCCGCACCCGATTGGCCGCCGTGTGCCCCAGAAGCGGGATGTTTCGACCGAGTGAGAGAGCCCTACACCTCTCAGGTCGACAGCCATCTGCACTTCCGCCCGTTCGGCGGGCCGGCGATCGGGTTCGAGGAACTCACCGGGTATCTGCGCAAGAGCGGTGTCCGGCACGCGAGCATGTACGGCATCGGGCAGATGCTGCCGGTGAACTCCCCCTGCACCTACTACCTGGACTGCCCCGGCACTCCCGTGGTGCCGAGCATGAAGAACGACTTCGCGAACGCCGAGAATTATGTGGAGACAAAGCCCAAGGACCCCGAACTCGCCGTTTCCATGACCTTTATGGATCTGAACCACCTGGAGACGATCCCGTCCGGCATCGCCCTCTACGACAAGGAGTTTCCGGGAGTGTTCCGATGGGCGGGAGAGGTGAACCTGGCCAAACAGGCGCTGTTCCCCAACCACCACACGGCCGCGACCAGCGAGAACATCAAGAACTGGGCGCCCTTCATGAAGGTGCTGCGGGACCGCGGGATCCCCCTCACCATCCACTCGGACCTCGGGAACAACGCGGAGCAGACGAAGTATCTCCATCTGATGGAGCAGACCCTTCGCCTGTATCCCGAGAACAAGATCGTGTGGGCACACATGGGCCTGTCCAAGGAGCTCACCGCCATGGATCCCGACCGTCACATCGGGATGATGAAGAGGCTGCTGGGCAAGTACCCCTAACTTACGCTGGACCTCAGCTGGCGAGTCCTGGAAGACAACTACTTCAGCAAGCCGGGAGTACGGCAGAAGTACGCCACTTTCTTCGACCGGTATCCGACCAGGCCATTCCCGGCACCGACTTCGTGGCCTCGCGCGACAAGGATCACCACGTCCACGCGCAAGAACTCGAAGTCACCAGCCGCATCAGCAAGGCGTTGGACGACCGTGCCTTCCGTGACATCGCCCTGGGGGAGAACTACTACCGGCTGCTCAATCTCAAGGAGAGCGCGCCGCAGGTATGCAGGGCAACGTGACGTGACAAGGCGGGCCGCCAACTGACCCGGTCGTAGGACATACCCTCGGGTGGCAGCGGACAGGGGCCATGGCTGTGGCTGAGCGCCACAGTCGGCGAGATCCGCCGGCCGCGGCGCTCGGTCTGCAAGCCGCTTACTCCGGGCGGACCTGCGCCGCCTGCATGCCCTTCTGTCCGCGCTCAGCGACAAACGAAACGGTCTGGCCCTCCTTCAAGGACTTGAAACCATCGGACTCGATGGCCTTGAAGTGTACGAAGAGGTCGTCGCCACCCCCTTGCGGAGTGATGAAGCCGAACCCCTTCTCATCGTTGAACCACTTCACCGTACCGACGTGCCGGTTGGACATGCCCACCCCAAACGTTGTGGCGGCCCAGCGCCGCCAGCCGATCCTGGCAAGCCGACGCCAGGTCGCGCTCAGGACCTTGCCCAAGAGCTGCGCCCGCCATGCATCGTCACGGGGCTATGGGCCGGCCCTCTGCTGATGGTCCGGATCGGGACGGGGCAGGCAGGCGCTTCATGGCGCACGGGCGGGGCGGCTGACCCTCGGGACCTGCTGCGGAGCAACCGGGCTCGCTCATCGAGTGCAGCTGGGCGAACTCTTCGGCGAGCATGCCCATCATGACGAGATCGTGGTGCCGGCCGGCGAAGAACACGTGATCGCGGAGGCGAGCCTCCTCGACGAAACCGAGCCGCCGGTGCAACGCCAGCGACGCCTCGTTATGGGCGAAGATCCGCGCTTCGCACTTGTGATAGCGCCGCTCAGCGAACATGAATCGCAGGAGCATCACCACAGCTTCCGCCGCATAGCCTTTGCCGCGATGATCGGCGCCGACCGTGACGCCGTACTCGAACCAACCCGCACGCGCGTCAGCCTGGTGTGACCCGACAGCACCGACTGTTTCTCCCGTGTCGACGGCCTCGATCACCAACCCGAAGCAGTCACCGTCGGACTTGGCAGCGGCCTGTTCATTCGCCCAGTTACGGAAACTCTCGGCGGACCGGGGCGGGTTCAGCAGGTCGCCCAGCCGCTCCTCGTCCACGGCGAAGCGCATGAACGCCGACCAGTCGTCAGGTTCGATACCGCGCAGGCGTATCCGTCTGCCGCTCCAGAACGATGTCATCCCCTATTCGATCACGCCGCAGCACGTGAGGTACAGCGACAAGTGCCATCGTGCCGGGCCGACCCCCGATCGCCGCGCGCACCTTAGTCAACCCCGCGCATGTTCCGCTGGAAAATGCCAGAACTTCCCCTAGTGGGCGACACGCTGCGTAACCTCTCGTCACCTCAGCCGCGTTCGAGCACCACGCGCGGAGCCGGTCCATGGCGGCCCCAGGGAGGCAGTCGCGCGTGCTTGGAATCGATGAGTGTCTGCTGGAAAGCATGGGGTTGCCCGGCGTGCGCGGCGCCGCGGTGGTCGACTGGACCAGCGGGTTGGCGCTGGGAACCATCGGCGACTCACCCTGCGGCGACCACGAGACGACGGCCGCGGAGGCCGCTGAGTTCGCCCGGACGGCGGCCGAGCATCCCGCCTTCGTGGCGGACGAGGTGGATCCGGCGGGGCTCCTGCCGGTCGAGGACGTGCTCGTCACCGCCCGCAGCGGCTACCACCTGCTGCGTTTCGTCGAGACGACCTTCGACAGCAGCCTCTTTCTCTATCTGTGGCTCGACCGCGAGCAGGGCAACCTCGCCATGGCCCGGCTGCGCCTGCGCGACCTGGCACAACGGCTGGTCCTCGGATGACACCCACCGACGACGCCTGCGACCCGGTACTCGTCTCGCCCATGCTGGTACGGCTCGTGGCCGAACGGGCCACCGGCGCACTGCTGCGCGACACGGGCACGCTCTATCTCGTCGACGGGCAGGTGGTCCACGCCGAGAGCCCTGCCGCGCCCGGACTGGAGGTGCTCCTCACGGCGAGTGGCCGGGTGCGCCCCGAGGGCTGGCAGCGGGCCGTGAACCAGGCGGGCGCGCGCGGCACGGTCGGGCGCTTCCTCGTCGAGAGCGGCCAAGTCGCCTGTGGCGAGCTGGAGTTGTGTCATCTCGGCGCGCTCCACGACGCCGCGTTCTTCGCGCTCGCACCCGGCAAGGGCCCCACCCGGTTCAGGTACGGGGCCGTGCACTGGATCGGCTCGGTGCGACCCGTCGCCGCCCACGTGCTGGCCAGGGAGGCCACGCGCCGCAGGGAGTTGCTCGACCGGATCTGGCCGCACCCCGAGGTCGATACCGCGCCCGTCGTAGCGGTACCGGACCGTCCGGGTCTGCCGATCACCGTCCGCCAGCGCGCCCTGCTCGCGGCCGTGGACGGCGTCCGCACTCCGGGCACCATCGCTCGTGTGCTGGGCCGTCCCGCCTTTCACACCATGGTCGACGTGCGCAGGCTCGCGGCGGTCGGCGCGGTCGAGACACCCCTCGCGCCCGCCCCGCGGGAGACCGTACCCGGCTGGCTCGCGCGCGCGTCCGCGGAGGCGGCCCATCCCTCGGACGAAGCCCTGCTCCGCAGACTGCGGGACGCCCTGGAGGCCATGCCGTGATCCGCGCCCTGCGCCAGCGCGCCGAAAGGAGACAGCTGATGACGGCCGAGGCGGAGATCCTCGCTGAACTGCGCCGACTGCGAACACGCCTGCCGCAGGTCACCGGCGCCCTGACCGCCAGCGTCGACGGCCTCGTCCTCGCCCAGGACGCCATCGACGACGCCGAGTCCGTCGCCGCGCTGACCGCAGCCGCCCTCGGCGTCGCGCAGCGGCTCACGCACACCACGGGCCGCGGCGACTTCCGCGAGCTTCTCGTCCAAGGCGAGGACGGCTACGCCGCCACCTACGCGGCGGGCTCCGCCGCGGTACTCACCCTGCTCGCCCTGCCGCGCACCAACGTCGGCCGTCTGCATCTGGAAGCCCGCCGGGCCGGAGTCCGGATCGGCGAACTGGTCGACGGCGCGCTCGAACGGCTGGAGACCTCATGACCAGCGCCGGACCCCGGGCCGCTCGGCCCCGGAACACGACAAGCAGCACCCACCGGAAAGGAAGTGCGAACCCCATGGGCAACACCGAAACCGCGCTCAAGGAAGCGATGACCTCCATCGAGGGCACGATCGGCGTGGCACTCGTCGACTACAGCAGCGGTATGGCCCTCGGCACTCTGGGCGGCGGCAAGGAACTGGACCTGTCGGTGGCCGCCGCCGGAAACACCGACGTGGTCCGCGCCAAGGTGCGGACCATGGAAATGCTGGGTCTCAAGGACGAGATCGAGGACATCCTCATCACCCTCGGCAGCCAGTACCACCTGATCCGTCTCCTGAAGAGCCGCGGCCACACCGGGTTGTTCCTCTACCTGGCCCTCGACAAGAGCCGGGCGAACCTGGCGATGGCCCGCCATCAACTGCGGCGGGTGGAGGACATGCTGGAAGTGTGAGGCCCCTTCCGTACGGGCAGGACGTGGGGGGGGGCCGGGCCGGGCCCGGCCGGCCCCCCCCACCCCCCCAATTGGGGGGGGGGCCGTCGGGGGGGGTTTGTGCAGTGGGGGGGTGGCGC
>NZ_JBHWUR010000083.1:0-18054 GCF_042737755.1 Streptomyces sp. NPDC059994 | reverse complement strand
TTTTTGGGGGGGTTGTTTTTTTTTTAAATCCCCCCCCAACCCCGGGGGGGGGGTTGTTTTCTTGGTGTTTTGGGGCGCCCCCCTCCGGTGGGGGGGGGGGGGGGGGGCCCCCCCCCCGCCCCCCCCCCGTCCCCGCACACTCCCAAAAGGTGCTCAGGACACGTCGTCGCTGATGTGACACGTGCCGATGTCCCGCGCTGTCTGGACGAAGGCCCGTAGCCGGGCACTCTCGCCCGCGGTGGGCCACACGAGCGCCCACTCCGTGAGTGGAGCGTCGTTACGTGAACGACGGACTCGACATGACCGTGATGTAAGCGATGCACAACGCACTGCGCCGGGAGTTGCGGCACATCGCCCGGATCACCGCCCGGTACGACCCCGACACCCGGCACATCCTGCGTGGCGCCGCCGGCTGGGAGATGTTCAGGAGAGCCCTGCGCGCGCACCACGGTGCCGAGGACGACGCCCTGTGGCCCGCGCTGCGCCAGGCCCTTGCCGGCCGGCCGTACGATCTCACCCGGCTGGAGGCGATCGAAGCCGGGCACGCCGTGATCGCCCGCCTCGTCGGGGCCGTCGACGAGGCTCTGGCCGACCCCGCCACCGGGTCGACCCTCCTCAGTGAGCTCGTCAACTCGCTGGTCACCGGCCTCGCCGGGCATCTCGGCCATGAGGAGGACGCCGTACTCCCGCTGGTCCAGGCCGTCGTGAACGAGCAGCAGTGGGAGCACTTCGAACGGGCCCACGCCCGGCGGCTCCCCACGGCCGCCGCGTGCACGGCCGTGGGCAGCAGCCACAGTCATGATCAGACGCAGCACGGGTACGCAGCCCCTCCCCCGACGACGCGGTGCCGCCCGCCGGATCCTGGTTCAGTGCCGGTCCGCCCGCGCGGGGGTGGCGTCGAGGAAGCCGCCCGACTGGTGCTGCCACAGCTTCGCGTAGGCGCCGCCCGTGGCGAGCAGCTTGTGGTGCGTACCCTGTTCGACGATCCGTCCGCGGTCGAGGACGACCAGCTGATCCATGGTGGCGACCGTGCTCAGCCGGTGTGCCACCACGAGCGCCGTCCGCCCGTCCATCAGCCGCCACAGTGCGTCCTGGACGAGGATCTCGCTCTCGGAGTCCAGCGCACTGGTCGCCTCGTCGAGCAGCAGGATCGGTGCGTCGCGCAGGATCGCCCTGGCGAGGGCGACCCGCTGGCGCTGGCCTCCGGACAGCTTCACCCCGCGCTCGCCCACCATGGTGTCGAAGCCGTCGGGAAGCGCATCGGCGAACTCCGTGACGTGCGCCGCCTCGGCCGCGCGACGGATCTCCTGGTCGGTGGCGGTCGGCCGGGCGAACGCGATGTTCTCCCGCAGCGTCCGGTGGAACATCGCCGGGTCCTGCGGCACGTAGGCGATCAGGCCGCGCAGTTCGCCCTGCCGCAGCCTGCTGATGTCCCGCCCCCCGATCAGGATCCGCCCGCCGTCGATGTCCGTCATCCGCAGCAGGAGTCGCGTCAGCGTGGTCTTGCCTCCGCCCGACCTGCCGACGAGACCGATCTTCGTCCCGTTGGGGACCGCCAGGTCGAGGCCCTCGAAGAGCGGCTCCGCGCCCGCGTGGGCGAAGGTCACCCCTTCGAAGCGCACCTCGCCCGCCCGGACCGGCAGCGGTTCCGGGGACGCCGGGTCGAGCACGGTCGGCGGTTCCAGGAGCAGCTCGGTGAACTGCGAGGCCTCCGTCATCGAGCTTTCCAGCCGGCGGTAGATCTGGTTGAACTCGAACATGATCCGTGTCGCGTTGGCGTAATAGGTGAAGGCGACGATGACCGCTTCGACGCCGTGCTCTCCCCCGCCGAGCCCGATGGCCAGCAGCAGGCCCAGCACATTGGTCAGTACGGACATGGGTGCGACCAGCGTGTCGATGCGCAGGTTGCCGTAGTCCCACGAACTCAGCGTGAGCCGCCGCGACTCGGCGACGCGGGACCGGTGTTCGGCGGCCTCGCGTTCCTCGGCGGCGAACGACCGGACCGTGTCCATGTTCATCAGGCTGTCGGCGACATGGCCCGACACCCGGGCGATCGCCTGCTCGCGCTTAGCGACCAGCGCCTGACGGCGCCGGATCAGGGGCGCGACGCACAGCGCCGTGAGCACGATCAGCACCAGCAGCCCCACCACGAGCAGCGGGTCGTACTGCCACAGCACCACCGACGCGAACACCAGCGGCACGAAGCTGCCCATGACGTTGAACGTCAGCGTGTCGACGCAGTCCTCGAAACGGGTGGCGAAGCTCAGGACCCGCTTGGTCAGCGACCCGGCGAAGTTGTCGTGGAAGAACGCGGCGTCCTTGGCGAACAACTCGTCCATACCGATCACATACAAGTGCTCGATACCGCGGGCATCGAGGCGGTTCAGACAGTGCAGCCCGATGCGCCACAACGCCTCCGCCAGCAGCAGGACACCGGCGAAGCCGAGCACGTACGGCAGCGCCGGGCCGATGGCGACGGTTCCGCCGTCCCCGGCGATCCGGGCGACGAGCTTGGCGACGATCAGTGGCGCGATGTACTGGATACCGATGTTGCCGAGTGCCGGCAGCAGCATCGCGGGCGCGGTCAGCCGCCGCAGCCGGGCCAGTTCGCGCCCGTAGTAACGAAGTGCGAGGAGCACCGAGCCCCTGCTCGGTAAGCCCTCGCTCGATTCATGCGATTCAGGTGATCCCATCCCAACCCTGTGCTCTCGAACCGGCGGGTGAGCACACGAGTGTCCCGCGTCAGCACCCGCACGGTCCACGGGTTTTCGGCCGCCCACCAATCGCACAGATATCGGCTGGCTCACATGTGCGTGTCCCTGGCCGTCCCCGACGTCAGTCAGTCGTCAGTCGCCGCAGAGCACATCACTGGGCACTGGCGGCCGGGCGTACCACGATCTCGTTCACATCGACCTCCGGCGGCTGGGCGACGGCGTACGCGATGGCGTCGGCGATCGCCTCGGCGGGCAGGGCGACGGCACGATACGTCTTCATGATCCGGCGTGCCTCGGCGTCCGCGAGATGGTCGACCAGCTCGGATTCGGTGACGCCCGGGGAGACGACGGTGACGCGGATGGCGCCGTCCGACTCCTGCCGCAGTCCCTCGGAGATCGCCCGCACCGCGTACTTCGTGGCGCAGTACACGACTGCGGTCGGCGACACCTCGTACGCACCGACGGAGGCGATGTTCACGATCTGGCCGCCGCCCTGCGCCCGCATGACGGGCAGGGTCGCGGCGATGCCGTGGAGCACACCGCGCAGGTTCACATCGATCATGCGGTCCCACTCGTTGGTCCGCGCGGCGTCGAGGCGGGACAGCGGCATCACGCCCGCGTTGTTCACCAGGACGTCGATGCGGCCGAGTTCGGCCCGAGCGGCCTCGGCGAAGGCGTGTACGTCGGCCGCGTCCGTCACGTCCAGGCGGCGAAACGCCGCACTGCCACCCGCCGCGGCGATCTCGCGTGCCAGTGTCTCCAGGCGATCGGTGCGGCGCGCCCCGAGATAGACCCGGTGGCCGTCCGCCGCCAGCCGACGCGCGGCCGCCTCACCGATACCGCTGCTGGCCCCGGTGATCAGCACTGCCTTGGCGATCCTCGTCATCCTGCACTCCTTCTCCGTCAACCCGGCTTGGTGCACGGGTGGCTGAGAGAAACTGTCAGCGACGCGGCACACCCCGGCCAGGACGGCTTCTGCCTGGGTACGGCACACCCAGGCACCCCGACGGAGGCAGCCGTAGGCTGGCGCGGTGACGAGCAGCGAACTGGGAAGTTTCCTACGGGCCCACCGAGCCGGGCTGCACCCTGACGACGTGAGCCTGGTCTCGTACGGGCAGCGCCGGGTGGCCGGGCTGCGTCGGGAGGAGGTGGCCGTACTCGCCGGCATGAACGCCGACTACTACGCCCGCCTGGAACAGGGCCGCGAACGCCGCCCCTCCCCGCAGATCCTCGACTCGCTCTGCCGGGCGCTCCACCTGGACGACGACGCACGCGATCACCTCTACCGGCTCGCGGGCAGCGTGCCGCACGGTGGCGGTCCTCAGCCACGCGAGGGCGCAAGTCCCGTACTACGCCAGCTCCTTGACTCCCTCCCCGACACGCCGGCGTTCGTGATCGACCCGGCCATGGACCTCCTGGCCGCCAACTCCCTCGCCGAGTCGCTGTTCTCCCCCTTCCAACGCGCCGACAACCTCGCCCGCATGACCTTCTGCGACCCGGCCGCACGACAGTTCTACGTCCACTGGCACCGGGCGGCCGAGGCGACCGTCGCGGGCCTGCGCCAGGCCACCGGCCTCACCCCGCACTATCCGCGCCTGCGCGCGGTCGTCACCGCCATGACCGCCGCCAGCGAGGAGTTCACCACCCTGTGGCGCGCCCAGAACGTCTACGGCAAGACGCACAGCGCGAAGGAACTCGTCCACCCCGAGGTGGGTGCGCTGTCACTGACGTACCAGAGCTTCGACGTACGCGGCGCGCCCGGCCAGCAACTGCTGATCTATCACGCGGCGCCGGGAAGCCCCAGCGCGGGCGCTCTCACCCTGCTCGGCACGCTGGCCGCCACACACCGACGAGCACGGTCCGGCACCGCGTGACCCCTTGATCGCCAGACTCCAGATGCCGGTGTTCAGGAAGATCCCCCGACGCCAGACGTGGCCCGGGACGTCTCCTCAGCAGCACAGCCCCTGATCGCACAGATGGCGGCCGACCGTGATCCCGGCCGACCGCCACCTTGGAATCCCCGAATTATCGGGGCATGTTGCGCGGGGTCTGGTAGTACGCGCCAAGGCTCTGATGGTAGTCCGCATCGCCGAGGTGCTTCTCCTTGTCGAACTCCGGAGCGTCCTTGATCTCTTCCTTCGTCCGGGACACATACACCTTTCGCGCGGACGCGTCGACGCTCTTGACCGTGCCGGCCGGCAGCAGCACGTGCTTGCCGAAGATCCATACACCGGTGTCGACCACGAGATACGCGGAGCCGACCTCGTCGGAATGCTTGTCGACCTTGCCGATGACGCCGTCGGTGGCCTCCACCCTGTAACCGGTCAGGTCATTTCCTGCGTGATATCCAGCGGTCTTCGGATAGCCCCACATGTCACTCATAAAGCCTCTCTTCATTTGATTTTCCAGGAGAGCGGAAGGGATGATTCCCATCTGCTCGACTTTCGTTGCCCGGGTCCCCTCGTCTCACTTCACCAAACATCCGGATGAAATTCGGAGAACCAGCCACTGGCCGGAAATCAATAAATATAGGCGCCAGTATGTGAGATAACTGGAGAGCCGGCTCCTCAAAAACCCCGGCCCGGTCACGGCGGAGCCACCGGGGCAACCGGCCGAGCCAGGGTTTGGGGTGCGAGGACCGGGCTACCCGCCGCGGTGTCCGACAGGCATGCCGGGGCGAAGGGCGCCGGCGGGTTGGAGAGACAGCCCCCGGCGTCGCCGGGCCACCGGCGACGCCCCTCATCGTCGCTTCGCCGCGTGATGACGGCGCAGCGCGTGGCGCAGCGCGCGTGGCATCGCAGTCGGCAGCGGTTTGCCATCCATGATGCCGACCAGGGCGCAGGCCACCTCGCGGAGCTTGGAACTGCAGTGCTGTGAGACCTCCACCAGCAGGGCCCAGGCCTCGGCTGCGGAAGCACGGCGCGAGGACCCTCACCATGCCGCGCGGCTGTCCAGTGCCCGGCGCAACTGCCTTTCTCCAGACGCAGTTCGAGGCACCGCGCCGCCCGTGCCACATCCCGCGCTGTGGCCACTTCGGCCAGGGACCCGCGCTCGTCAGCGATGGTCGGCGTCTTGCGTATGACGTACGCCCCTGGCGCGGTCACTGGTGGCGCTCGCGGTCCCGGCGGTCCTGGCGGTCCCACCGGCCCCGGCGCAGACGACTGTAGCGACGGTCCCAGCGGTCCTCGCGGTCCCGGTAATCCCGGTAGTTCCGAAATCCTGAATCGTCGCGGCCCCAGCCGTCATAGCCGCCCCGACCGTGGCGGAAGAGACCGAACACCACTACGGCCGCAACCACCCACCACATGCCGTTCAGGAAGCCGAGCCCGAAGAGGACCAGGATGAGAAGAACGAGCAGCACGATCATGGCGGGCCTCCGGGAGCGGATCGGGTCATCGCAACCGGGGACTGGGGCCTCACTCGACAGCGTAGTCCCGCAGGTGAGTTGCGGATACTTTCCGCCGGGCCCTCTTCCACGATGAAGTGCGCAGAGATGGCGCCTTGGTGGCTGCTCGGAGTGCGCCGGCGGGTATCCGGTCGGCGCGCGACGGTTTCTACGCCGCCTTCCCCAACCCTGGGCCTCCTCGGAGCGGATCGGCACGGCTCCCGCGCCGCCGGACCGGAGCCGGGTTGCCGCTCCGCAGGCCGCACCGGCGGACGCCCTCAGTCGGGGACGGTCGCTATGAGGATCTGTGCGGCCTGAGTGCTGTTGCCGGCGTCAACGGCTCGGGCCATCGCGGTGCGCGCGGCGTCAGCGGTCGTGTCCGGAGGGACCACGAGCAGCGAGAAATGGTCGTTGTCGCCGCGGG
Organism: Streptomyces sp. NPDC059994; assembly: GCF_042737755.1. Taxonomy (NCBI): domain Bacteria; kingdom Bacillati; phylum Actinomycetota; class Actinomycetes; order Kitasatosporales; family Streptomycetaceae; genus Streptomyces; species Streptomyces sp. NPDC059994. Next base: position 11,531 of record NZ_JBHWUR010000083.1, on the reverse strand, counting down.
TGATGAGGATGGTGTCGTCGCCGACCGGGAAGGAGTCGAGGTGCACCACGCGGTCGTCGATCACCAGGCGTGTCGGGATTCCCCGCCAGGCGGTGGCGTCGAGGCCGACCCGCGTGATGGGGCCGAGATGCCCGGTGAGCGCGGTGATCAGAGCGGGCAGTTCTTCCGCGATGTGACGGGACCGCGGCCACCACGCGCCGTCGAGAACCCCTGCACGGGACCGGGTCGTCTCCAGCCGGAGGAGCGCCGTTCCGGGCTTCACCGCGTGGTGAATGGCGTCCGGAAGGAGTCTCGTCGGGGTGGGGGTGTCGGATTCCGCCATGATGGTTCGCCTGCCTGCAGGTGTGCCGATACATCGCCCTGCGCCGGTACGGGCCTCGCTATGGGTGTTGAGTGGCGAAATGACGCCGTTGTTTCACGGTACTCCCGATGACTGCGGCGCCGCTCGCCGCCGCAGGTCGCAGCGCGGCGGTCGAACCGCCGACCGGAGTCGGAATCCGCCCGGCCCACCGCGCCGGGGGGGGTCCGCGTGCCGCCGCGGGCCTTCGTCCGACCTCGATGCCAGCGTTCGACAGCGATTCTCCCTCCCCTGCACTCGCCGGTTCGGCCTCACCGAGGAGTACCTTGGAGGTGCTGAGAGCACTTCGTACGCCGGCCCCGTGTCGGCGTCGTTCTCGGCGAGCAAAGACACCAGGCCGCTGTCCACGGGCGGCGAGACCTGGGGACGGGTTCGCGTGATGTCCGCGACCATTGATCTTCCTGGGCCGCGGCGCGAGAGCCCCGCAGACTCGGCACCGACCGCCCGCGTCGCGCTGAAAGCCACGGGCGCTGCCCGTGGACTTCTGGACGGAGCCTGGTGGCCCCGCTCCCGCGATCTGCTGAGCGAACTTCCCGCTCTGATCGACGTGCTGGACCCCGCGTGGGCCCGGATCACCCGTATCGCCGTCAATCCCCAGTACTGGCCCACCATCCCGCGCAAGATCCCCGTACACGGGCACGTGGTGAAGGCCGGCTGGTTCACGCCCGAGCTGGATCCGCACAAGCTGCTCCTGCTGTCCTACAGCGTCGGCCGCTGGGATCTGCTGGTGATCCCGCCGCGGACCGATGCGGCCGCCGCCGCACGGCTGATGGCCGCCGCGACCGCCGGCACCGGGCCGCCGCTCACCGCGAGCGCGCTCATCGCGGCCGAGGAGGGCCTGCGCGGAACCACGGCCGCCGGTCGGTCGCGGGATGCCGACGCGCCGGAAGAGGCATGGGAGTACGAGGGGGGCGCCCCGTCGCTCCGCGTCGGCGTGCCGGCCCGGCCCAGCCGCCTCCTGGTCGGGATGTGACCGTCATGGCCACGGCCCTGACCATCCTCGTCATGGTCTTCCTGATCATCGGCGCGGCAGGCCTGATCCACCGGCTCAACGCCCAGCACGCCGAGCGGATCGTCCCGCACCGCTACAGCCGGTTCGCACCGGGTGCGCAAGGTGCGCCATCCAGGGCACGCTCCGGCTTGTTCATACCCTGGACCTTACGCAACGGAAATACGCCGGTCCCAGTGAATAACCTTGGGCGCCCGTCGGTGGAATGCGGGCGTGGTCAGTAGAGCTTGGCGACCGCGGTGCGGGTGGTCTCCTTGAAGGCATCCACGGGCGCGGTGCCCCAGTTGCTCTCCCAGCCGACGACCGTGACGGTGTTGCCGTCGCGTCCGACGGACGCGAGGTAGTTCTGCCGGCTCCAGGAGCCGTCCCAGCCGAAGCCGTAGACGTGCGCCCCCTCCTCGACGTCGACCAGACCGTAGTCGTTGTAGGTCACGTCCACGTCGGGCCGCCGCTCTTCCAAGTACGCTTCGCAGCCGGTGAAGGCGGCATCGAGCTGCCCGGTGAGGGCCACGGCCTCGGCCTCGCTCGGCAGGACGTAGACCCGCTGGTATCCGGCGGCGGTCTCAGGCGTGGAGTAGTCGTTGCCCCAGCTGTTCTCCTCGGGGAGGGGAGAGCCCGGCCGTTGGCAGTACCACAGGTCTTTCATCCCGCTTCCCGCGTACTGCCACTCCGAGAACGGGTCCGGCGGCATGTCCGAGGGTTCCAGCATGCCCGGCATCTCCGCGGCGTGCGCGGACTGCCCCGTCATGACGGCGGCTGCCACGAGTGCGCCGCCCACCGCGAGCCGCCCCACCGTACGACGCCATCGGTTCGTCATCTCCGTACCCCCGTGTGAAGTGTCTGCGGGAGCCCGTCCAGCGGGCCCGCCCCTGGCTGAAGTTGAAGCCTGTGCCCCGAGAGATGGCTGCGACAGACGCATGGTGGGGAACGGCCGGATATGTCCATACGAATGACCGAAGTCTCCCCTCGGCCCGACACCGGGGCGGCCTTGGCATCCACGGCAGTCTTCAGACCAGTCTCTTGCCAAGACTGGTCTGTAATGGAAACCTGGATGCATGACAGAGTCATCGGTGCCGTTACCCGGCACTCCCCACCAAGTCCTCGCCGACCTCGGCGAGTTGACCCGCAGGGTCCGCGCCGCCCAGCGCGGCACCTGGTTCCCCCTCCTGGTGCTGGGCCTGCTCACGCTGGGCGGGATCCTCGTCGGACGCCTGACCTTCAGGATCCAGACCGTCACCTGCCCGGTGGCCGACCCCTCGGCAGGCACAGGTACGGACTGTGTCATCGCCAGGCAAGGGTCGCCGCTCTACTGGACGCTCGGGCTCGTCCTCGCGTACGCCGCGACCGCGTTCTTCTACGTCCAACGCTCCCGCAGCCGCGGAGTCGGCACCCCGGTCCGGCCGTACGTCCTCGCCGGGATCGCCCTCGTCGCCCTGGTGGCCGCCACCGAGTTCTGGGGCACCCGCCATATGCCACAGCCCGACTCCCCGCTCGACTTCTGGGGCCTGCGCCTCGACCCCGCCTCGGGTCCGGCGAGGTTCATCGAACGGTTCACCGGGGACGCCGCGTCCGTCGGGCTGCCACTGCTGGTGCTGTCCTGGGTGGAACGCAGCCGCGCCCTGCTGCTCTTCACCCTGGCCTACCTGGTCCTTGAGCTGGCGCCGATCGCCCCCGGCTGGGCGGGGATCGACGCCACCTCACCCTGGTCGGCCCTGCCCCGCCTGGCCGTCCCCGGAGTGTTCCTCCTGCTCGGCGCACTCGGCTTCGCCCTGACCCAACTGCCCCGTCGGCGCCCCACGTCATGACCGACCGGACCGACCAGCACCCCGTCAACGGCCTCGACGACGTCGTCCACCAGCGCGTCCGCCTCGGCATCCTCACCGTCACCCACCAGGCCCGCCGAGTCGAGTTCGGCTTCCTGCGCACCACCCTCGACCTCACCGCCGGAAACCTCGGCCAGCACCTCACCGTCCTGGAGAAGAACGGGCTGATCCAGATCGAGAAGGGCTACGAAGGCCGACGCCCCCGCACCTGGATCACCCTCACCCCCGTCGGCGAGCAAGCCCTCCGGGACGAAATCACCCACCTCAAACGCCTCATCCACGAGATGGAACACGGCAGCTGGGTTCCGGAGTCCCAGCCCTGAGACCAGGGAACGAGGCGCGGCCGTGGGCCTCTTGGGCCCCCGCGCCGCCGTTGCGGGGGCGGGGCCACCCCAGGGCACAGCCCGATCCTGTCCAAGGAAACCCCAGGAGGGTTCGTGACAGCCACACCGTTCCCAAGCACAAGCCGCAAGACAGTGACGCGCCGTCACCTGCTCGGAGCAGCCCTGGTAGTTGGCGCCGCCGTGCCGATCGGCGTCGCACGCGACGCGTGGGCTGCGGCGGCCACCCCGGGGCCGGTGCGCCTCACCCTGCCCGCGCCCACCGGGCCGTATCCGGTGGGGACGGTTCCGTTGCACCTCGTCGACGGTTCACGCACGGATCCCGTGGCCGGCCCCGGGCATCACCGCGAATTGATGGTTGGCGTCTGGTACCCCGCCCGGCACGTCGGGCGGTACCCGCTGGCGCCCTGGACGCCCCCCGCTGTCGTGCGGGCGCTCCTGACGTCCTCGGGGTTCCCGGCCGACACCGCGGTGGCGCCGCTCACGGCCGGCCACGAGGGCGCCCCCGTCGGGCGGACGCGCGAAGGATTACCCGTCGTCGTGTTCTCACACGGCGCGCACGATCACCGGGCGGACAGCACCATCGTCGTTCAGGAACTCGCAAGCCACGGGTACGTGGTGGTCACGGTGGACCACACGTACGACGCGTTCAGCGAGTTCCCCGACGGCCGGCTCACCGTCCCGCTCACCACCCCGGGTCTGGAAGCACGGGACTTCGCCGCGGACATCCGTTTCGTCCTCGACTGCATCGAGGATCTCGCCGCCGGGCGCAACCCCGATACAGAACACCGAGCACTGCCGGCCGGTCTGCGCGGCGCCCCGGACCCGCATCGCATAGGCATGTTCGGCGCATCGAAAGGCGGGACCGCCACCGCCCTCGTCATGGAAGACGATCAGCGCGTCCGGGCCGGGCTGAGCCTCGACGGCCCGATGCAACCGACGGTTGCCTCCGATCTCGACCGGCCGTTCATGCTGATGACCGCCGAGTTCACCCGGGCCCAGGAGCGGAGCGTCGCCGAGTTCTGGTCGCACCTTCGGGGATGGCGGCTCAACGTCCAGGCCGACGGCGCGGTCCACCGCTCGTACGGTGACTACCAGATACTGATGCCGCAGCTGGCGAAAGCCGTCGCAATGAGCGACGAGGAGCTTCGGGACTGGATCGGCACCCTCGCTCCGGCCCGGGCGACACGGATCCAGCAGGCATACCCGCTCGCCTTCTTCGACCTGCACCTACGGCACCGGGGGCACCTGCTCGACGGCCCGGGCGCGGCCTTCCCAGAGGTGCGGTTCATCCCATGATGGTCAACGCCGTCACCTACTGCCAGACCGCCGCCGGCCTTCAGGCACCCAGGCATCGCCTCAGAACTCGGTCCCACCCGTAAGGACGTCTCCAGGCGCTCGCTCCCGCCCTATGATCGGCCGGTGAACGTCTCCGTCATACTCACGGCCGCCGCGACGCCGACCGCTCCCGCCCTCGTCCTTCGCCCCTGGTGCCCGGACGACATTCCCGAGCTGATCGAGGCGTACAAGGATCCCGCTCTGCGCCGTGGGGCAAGCGGCCCGCTGGAGAGCGAGGACGATGTGCTGCGCTGGATGCGGATGCAGGAGCAGGGGTGGGAAGCAGGCGACCGGCTCGGCTTCGCCGTCCTCGAAGGGGGCCAGGGCGAGGCGCCGTCGCGGTTGGTGGGCAATGTGGTGCTCAAGGGCGTCGCCGCCGGCCAGCCCGCTGCCGAGGTCGGATACTGGACGGCAGCGGCGGCGCGTGGGCGCGGTGTGGCGCCCCGCGCCCTGGAGGTCCTCACCTCCTGGGCGTTCGACACCTTCGGAGCCGATGGTCTGGAGCGCCTCGAACTCCTTCATCAGGTGGACAACGCGGCATCGTGCCGCGTCGCGGAGAAGTGCGGGTACGCGTTCGACCGCATTCTGCCGTCATGGCCGCCCACCTACCCGCTCGACGGGCACCTGCACATCAAGGCCGCACCGGGGCAGCGCACTTCAGGTGCGGTGCGGGCCGATTGAGGCGGGCCCGTCTCGGCGGCGGTAGGGGTACCGGTACCCCTACCGCTGCCCGCTCCGCTATCCACGCAGGAAGCCGTCTCCATGCGCGGCGACGTGGGCTTCCAGGGCGCTCAGTGCCTGCTGCGTCGCTTCGGGGGTGCCTGAACCGCGCCGCTCCGCGTAGTAGGCCGCCCCGAGCTGCTTCAGCAGGTCGTTTCCGGCTCGTTGCTGTTGGACCTCGTCCACCTTCTGCTTCCCCTGGTTGAGGGCGGACTGGGCCTGTTCCTTGGCCCGGTCGAGGAATCCCGGCATGACAACCTCCGCGTTTGGTGTGTGGCCATTCTGCTTGCCCGGGCGAGCGGTGCGGGGCAGGGCGCGCCGCTCTGCTTGTCGGATTGACGAGATGTCGGCGTTCCCGAACTGTCCGACCAGCGCCCCGGTCCTGTCATCGCCGGGGGACGGCCCCGCGCCCGTATCCTCGTACGACCGCCGGATTCGAGGAGGCTTGAGGTGGGTTTCGACGACTTCACCGCGCTGCTGGACTCTCCCGTGTACGTGGTGACCGCGTCGGCAGGCGGGCAGCGGGCCGGGTGCCTGGTCGGTTTCGCCGGGCAGTGCTCCTTGGAGCCCGAGCGGTTCATCGTGTGGCTCTCCAAGGCCAACCACACCTATCTGGTGGCCGAGCGGGCAACGGTCCTGGCGGTGCATCTGCTGCCGCAGGACCACGGCCTGGCCGCGCGGTTCGGCGCCCTGTGCGGGGCCGAAGTGGACAAGTTCGACGGCCTGCACTGGACCGAAGGCCCGCATGGAACCCCCCTGTTGACCGATGCCGTGGCCCGGTTCACCGGGCGGATCCTTGAGCGGTTCGACGGAGGCGACCACGTGGGGTTCCTCCTGGAGCCCCTGACCGTCGTCAAGGCGAAAGACGGCAGGCCGCTGTCCCTGCACCAGACACTCGACATCACCGCCGGGCATCCCGCCTAGTGGACAGACCCCCGGTGGGCTCGATGTCCGAGCCACCGGGGGTTAGCCCTACCTGGAGCCGGGCGGGTAGCAGGATCGCCCGGGGCGGTCGCATCCGGAGAAGCTGGGGCCGGCACATACCGCCGCATCCCAACGATTCTCCAGGAGTCGACTCGTGCGCGAGCAAGCATGGCAGAGGTTCCGTTCTTCCGGGCGGCAGCAAGGCGGCCGGCCCATGGCCGTGCCGACCGCGATCGCGATGGCCGTGGGTGTCATGGCGATGGGTGCCCTGACGCCGCCCCCGGCGTCCGCTGCCGCCAGGCCGGACACCGTCCAGCAGGGCCTCGACGCACTGGTGCGCTCCGATGGCCTGCCCGCCGCTCTGGCCGGCTTCAAGGACCGCGACGGCCACAACCGTACGTACACCGCGGGGGTCGGCGACGTGGCCACCGGGGCGAAGGTGCCCAAGGACGGTCAGGTGCGGATCGGCAGCAACACCAAGACGTTCACCGCGGTGGTCGTGCTGCAACTGGTCGCTGAGGGGAAGATCCACCTCGACGCCCCTGTCGACACCTATCTGCCGGGCCTCGTACGCGGGGACGGCATCGACGGACGCCGCATAAAGGTCCGCCAGATCCTGCAACAGACCAGCGGGCTTCCCGAATACCTCCCATACCTCGACGAAGACGTCCGGTACTACGAACCCCGCGAGCTCCTCGACCTCGCCCTCCAGCACAAGGCGGACTTCGGCCCCGGGGAGGGATGGAAGTACAGCAACACGAACTATGTGCTGGCGGGCCTGCTCGTCGAGAAGGTCACCAAGCACCCCCTCGCCGAAGAGGTGGACCGGCGCGTCATCAAGCACCTCGGGCTGCGCCACACCTACTTCCCCGCCCCCCGTGACGCGACCATCCGGGAACCCCATCCCCATGGCTACTACCGGGGTTCAGCAGACCAGCCTCTGCAGGACGTCACGGAGATGGACCCCTCCTGGGCCTGGGCGGCAGGCCAGATCATCTCCACCAACTCCGACCTGAACCGGTTCTTCACCGCGCTCCTCGACGGCGGTCTCCTCCCGGAGGCCCAGCTGGCCCAGATGCGCACCACCGTCCGCGCCGGAGCCCCCTTCGCCTCGGGCGCCCGCTACGGACTGGGGCTCGTGAGCACCCCCCTGTCGTGCGGCGGTGTCTACTGGGGTCACGGCGGTAGCTTCCCCGGATACGAGACCCGGGGCGGAGTCAACGAGAAAGGCCGCGCCGTCAACGTCGCGGTGACCGTCCAGCAGGACGACAAGACGCCCATGAAGCACGTGGAGGGTGTCGTGGACGCGGCCCTCTGCCGCTGACCGCCCCCTGTCCGCGCGGACCCGGCGCTGACCGCTGCTGTCAGTGCCGGGTGCCAGAATCCCCGTATGAACAGCGGACCCCTCGACCTACGGCAGATCACAGCCCCCGGTGCCGTCACTCCGGAGCTGAGGCGGGCACTCATCGACTGCTGGATCGAGGTGACCAACGCGGGCGGGGCAGCGGGATTCCCCTTCCCGCCCATCGACGCGCCCCAGGCCGCCCCCGCGGTGGACGCCCTCGTCGCGGGACTCGCCCCGGAGGCGAGCCGCCTCGTGGTCGCATCCGTCGACGGCAACCTCGCCGGGTGGCTGAACATACGCCGTGATCCCTTTGAGCTCGTCGCCCACTGGGGGACGCTCCACCACGTCCAGACACGGACGGGCCTGCGGGGCCGTGGCATCGGGGTTGCTCTCATGAATCACGTGCGTGAGATCGCCCGCGAGGAGATGGGCCTGGAGCAACTCCACTTGGCCGCGCGCGGCGGTGCCGGCCTGGAGGACTTCTACGGCCGCCTCGGCTGGAAGGAGATCGGCCGTTGGCCGGGCGCCCTTCGCCTCGCACCCGGGGACGACCGCGACGAAGTCATGATGGTCCTGACACCGCTCTGATCCGACGAGGTGTACCCGGGGGGAGGGCTTCAGCCGGTCATGTCGGTGGCGGGCTCGCCCTGTTCGAGCACCACCGGGATGCCCCCGATCGGCTTTCGCCGCCGCCTTCTCCAGGTCACGCCCACGTCCGAGATCGGTGACACAAAGAGCGACCCGGCCCACCGGGAAATCATTGGTCTGCGTCCCGTACACATCCGCATACGCCCCGTACCCCTGATCCCCCACCGCCTGGGAGATACGGGTCGCCGCAGGAGTGTTCTCCCCTACACCATCGATGGCCGTCGGCGGCCCCGACGGCTGCCTCGCCTCATCCGCCTCCGTCGGACACGGCCGGGCCTCCCGATGGGAGGGGGTGCTGGGCACGGAGGCCGATACGGGAGGAGCGGCGCCCCCCCCCGTATCGGCCTTGCCGCAGCCGGGCGCACCGAGAAAGGCAGCCACACCGCTGACGCGCACAACGAGCCGAACGACGATGTTCCTTCTCATGACGCCCTCAACTCCCCATGTGCCGTCGGCCTGTTGGGATAGCGGCGATGAGACGGTGCCGGGCCGGTGGCGGTTCCCGTACAGCACGCCGAAGCACCCCGGAGGGGTCCCCCCGACCGTCACTCCGTGTCGAAGTCCGTCCCCCTGGAAACCTTCTCCCACTCGGTGAGTTCGGCCCGCACGGAGTCCAGGTGTGCCGTCAGGAAGTCGACCGCGTCGCCGCCGAGGGCGAGGCGGAGCGGGGTCTTCTCCGCGTCCAGGGCCAGCCGGATGGCCGCCGCGGCCTTCGCCGGGTCGCCGGGCTGGTCGCCGCCGCTGCCCCGCACCATCTGCCGGGTCACGCCGACCTTCTCCGCGTACGCCGGGTTCTCCTCGGAGAAGTACGCCGCACCCTTGCCGAACAGGTTGGTGCGGAACGCTCCGGGCTCCACGATCAGCACCTTGATGCCGAACGGCGTCATCTCGTCGGCCAAGGCCTCCGACAACTGCTCCAGCGCCGCTTTGGTCGCGCTGTAGGCGGAGAACCCGGCGAAGGACAGCTGCCCGCCGAAGCTGCTGATGTTCACGATCGATCCACTGCCCCGCTCCCTCATCTGCGGCAGCAGCGCCCGGGTCAGCCGGGCCGGGCCGAACACGTGCAGCTCAAACAGGTCGCGCAGCTCCCGGTCGGTGGTCTCCTCGAACGCCCCGACCTGGGTGCGGCCGGCGTTGTTCACCAGCACGTCCACCCTGCCGTAGCGGGCCAGGATGTCGGCGGCCACGGCGTCGATCCGCTCGCCGCCGGTGACGTCCAGGCTGATCGCTTCCACGCGGTCGGGGTACGCGGCGACCAGGTCGTCCAGCGCCTCCGTCCGCCGGGCCGTGCCGATCACCGTGTCGCCGGCGGTGACCGCGGCCTCGGTGATGGCCCGCCCGAAACCGCTGCTCGCGCCGGTGACCAGCCAGACTTTGGCGTTCCTGCTCATCTTCCGCTCCCTCGTCAACTGCCGTTCGGGGCTCCCCCGTCGACAGGCTCCATCCTTCGCCCGGAACCGGGGACGCGTCCAAGACCTGTTGTGATAGCCATGAGTCATGGATGTGCATGGGCGCGACCTTCGCTACTTCACCGCCGTCGCCGAGGAACTGAGCTTCACCCGGGCCGCCGAGAAACTGTTCGTCTCCCAGCCCGCGCTGAGCAAACAGATACGGATGCTGGAGAAGCAGCTCGGCGCGGAACTGTTCCAACGGGACCGGCGCACCGTGCGGTTGACCGCGGTGGGGCAGGCCCTGCTGCCGCACGCCCGTCAGGTACTGGCCCTCTGGCAGAGCGCGGAGGAAGCGGTGGAGGAGGCGAAGACCGCCGAGCGGTGTGCCCTGCTGATCGGCATGTCCACCAGCCCGGGCCGTGGACTCCTCCCCGCCCTGCGGACCCGCCTCGTCTCCCGGCACCCGGACGCACGGCCCGTCCTGCGTCAGGTCAACTGGGCCGACCCCAGCGCCGGATTGGCGGATGGATCCAGTGATGTGGCCTTCGTCTGGCTGCCGCTGCCGGACGGGGACCGCTACCAGCACGCGGTGGTGGCCCGCGAGCCCCGGCTGGTCGCACTGCCGCACGGGCACCCGCTGGCGGCACGCGCCGCGGCCGACCCCGAGGGGAGAGTGGACTTCACCGACCTGCTGGACGAGCCCTTCCTCGCTCTGCCGCCGCAGGCCGGCCCGCTGCGGGACTACTGGCTCGCCCTCGATGCGCGCGGCGGTCGCCAGCCCCTCATCGGCGCGGTGGTGGCCAGCGCCGAGGAGACCCACGAGGCGGTCGCAAGCGGCCAGGGGGTGGCACTGCTGGCCGCGGGCAACGCCCCGCTGGTCGCCCGGGACGAGGTGATCGCCGTGCCGGTCCGGGGCATCTCCCCGTCCCAACTGGCGGTGGCCGCCCGCCAGGACGACAGACGGCCCCTGGTTCTCGCCTATCTGGCCGCTGCGCGGGAGGTCGGGGCCGCAGCCTCTTGACCCGGCACCGGGAGCGCGCCACGGACCTCGTCGGCCCCGCTCCCACTGGCGGGCCCATACGACATGTCCAAGCGCCACCGTCGGCCGAGCGGCACCTGCGGCCACGGCCTCCAGGGCCAGCCGACGCGGCTGGTGATCGCCCTGCGCCCGTCTGCCGCAACCGTCGGATGGCTGAGTACGACACGGACCGCGGCTACCTGCTGGACAACCAGCAGTCGGAGGCGGGCGCCCGCTTCGGCGCCCTCGCCGAGCTGTTCGACCCGGGTGACGTCCCCGGCACGTGGACCAGCTCGGGATCGGTCCCGGCATGCGGGCGGCCGTAGGCGGCGCACGATGAAGAGGACGTCTGACCACGAGCGTGGAACGAGCGCGGCAGGGCAGCCCGACAGAGCGCCGGGCCGGGCAGGGCCGACTGTCCGAGCGTGCGTACGGGCGTCCTCCTTCAGATCGTGAACGGCTGCGGCGCGGGGAACTCCAGCGCGCAACTACACCAACGTCGGCGCGCTCCCCCACGCCTCCTCGGGCTGGACCCTCATCGAAGGCGGCGTGTGACCACGATCTGAACGCCCACCCCGGGACGCACCGCGCCCGCGCCCGCCATGACGTTGAGCGC
>NZ_JBHWUR010000082.1:0-33361 GCF_042737755.1 Streptomyces sp. NPDC059994 | reverse complement strand
CCCCTTGTCCTGGGGTGCGGGCCCACGCGCGTACAGACGTACGGACCAGCCGTACGGGCGACCCGAGGGTCAGGCTGAACGTCAGCCGGCGAGACTGTGTCAGTTGCCGAGAATGGCGCGCGCCAGCTTGGCCGTCTCGGTCGGCGTCTTGCCGACCTTGACGCCCGCGGCCTCCAGGGCCTCCTTCTTGGCCTGGGCCGTGCCGGAGGAGCCGGAGACGATGGCGCCGGCGTGGCCCATGGTCTTGCCCTCGGGCGCGGTGAAGCCCGCGACGTAGCCGACGACCGGCTTGGTCACGTTGGCCTTGATGAAGTCGGCCGCGCGCTCCTCGGCGTCGCCGCCGATCTCACCGATCATGACGATCAGGTCGGTGTCGGGGTCGGCCTCGAACGCGGCGAGCGCGTCGATGTGCGTGGTGCCGATGACCGGGTCGCCACCGATGCCGACGGCGGACGAGAAGCCGATGTCACGGAGCTCGTACATCATCTGGTACGTCAGCGTGCCGGACTTCGACACCAAGCCGATACGGCCCGGCTTGGTGATGTCGCCCGGGATGATGCCGGCGTTGGACTGGCCCGGCGTGATCAGACCGGGGCAGTTCGGGCCGATGATGCGGGTCTTGTTGCCCTTGGCCTTCGCGTACGCCCAGAAGGCGGCGGAGTCGTGGACCGCGATGCCCTCGGTGATCACCACGGCGAGCGGGATCTCGGCGTCGATCGCCTCGACCACGGCGGCCTTGGCGAACGCCGGCGGCACGAAGAGGACGGACACGTTGGCGCCGGTCTTCTCCATCGCCTCGGCGACCGTGCCGAAGACCGGGATCTCGGTGCCGTCGATGTCGACGGACGTGCCGGCCTTGCGCGGGTTCACACCGCCGACGATGTTGGAGCCGTCAGCGAGCATGAGCTTGGTGTGCTTCATGCCCGTGGCGCCGGTCATGCCCTGGACGATGACCTTGCTGTCCTTGTTGAGGAAGATAGCCATGGTGGTGTCTGACCTCGTCCCTTACTTCGCAGCCGCGAGCTCGGCGGCCTTGTCGGCCGCGCCGTCCATGGTGTCCACGCGCTGCACGAGCGGGTGGTTCGCGTCCGACAGGATCTTGCGACCCAGCTCCGCGTTGTTGCCGTCGAGGCGCACGACCAGCGGCTTCGTGACCTCTTCGCCCTTGTCGGCGAGGAGCTGCAGCGCCTGGACGATGCCGTTGGCGACCTCGTCGCACGCGGTGATGCCACCGAAGACGTTGACGAACACGGACTTGACGTCCGCGTCACCGAGGATGATCTCCAGGCCGTTCGCCATCACCTGGGCGGACGCGCCGCCGCCGATGTCGAGGAAGTTGGCCGGCTTCACGCCGCCGTGGTTCTCACCGGCGTACGCGACGACGTCCAGGGTGCTCATGACGAGCCCCGCGCCGTTGCCGATGATGCCGACCTCGCCGTCGAGCTTGACGTAGTTGAGGCCCTTGGCCTTGGCGGCCGCCTCAAGCGGGTTGGCCGACGCCTTGTCCTCAAGCGCCTCGTGCTCCGGCTGGCGGAACTCGGCGTTCTCGTCCAGGGACACCTTGCCGTCGAGGGCGAGGATGTCACCGGAGGCGACCTTGGCGAGCGGGTTGACCTCGACGAGGAGCGCGTCCTCGGCGACGAAGGTCTTCCACAGGGTCACCATGACCTCGGCGACCTGCTCGGCGACCTCGGCCGGGAACTTCGCCTGGGCGACGATCTCGCGGGCCTTCTCGATGGTCACACCCTCGTTGGAGTCGACCGGGACCTTCGCGAGGGCCTCGGGGGTCTTCTCCGCGACCTCCTCGATGTCCATGCCGCCCTGGACCGAGGCCATGGCCAGGAAGGTCCGGTTGGTGCGGTCGAGGAGGTACGAGACGTAGTACTCCTCAAGGATCTCGGGAGCGGTCTCGGCGATCATCACCTTGTGGACCGTGTGGCCCTTGATGTCCATGCCGAGGATGTCCGTCGCGCGAGCGACGGCCTCGTCCGGCGTGGAGGCCAGCTTCACGCCGCCGGCCTTGCCTCGGCCGCCTACCTTCACCTGCGCCTTGACGACGGACTTGCCGCCCAGCCGCTCGGTCGCCTCGCGGGCTGCCTCAGGCGTGTCGATCACTTCACCGGCCAGCACCGGTACACCGTGCTTGGCGAAGAGGTCCCTCGCCTGGTACTCGAACAGGTCCACGCGCGTCCGTCCCTTTTCAGTGGTTCGCGGTTCGTTCTTCTGCGTGGGCGTGCCGCGAAGGGCAACGTGACGGCACTGTCACTGAGGGAGGCGTACACGGTGTCCGGGTACGCGGCATGTCCGTCTCGCAGGTTATCCCCGCCAGAGCGAGCTCCCTAAATCGCAGATCACACCTGAGCGGTGATACCTGTCACAGATCACCTGCTCACAGCGTGTCAGGTATCGGCAGAGGACGCTTCTCGATCGCCGCCGCCCTGCTGTGTCTCCCCGGGGGACAACCCCCGGACCCCGGCCGGGAGGCCGATCCCGGCACCGGTTTCAGCCCGCGTCCGGTATCGGCAGCGCCCGCTTCTCGATCGCCGCCGCCATGATCTCCGGGAAGAGATCGGGGGTGCAGGCGAAGGCGGGCGCGCCCAGGGCGGACAGGGCCGCCGCGTGCTCGTGGTCATACGCCGGGGCGCCCTCGTCGGAGAGGGCGAGCAGGGCCACGAACTGCACCCCGGACGCCTTCATCGCCGCCACCCGCTTCAGCATCTCGTCCCGGATCCCTCCCTCGTAAAGATCACTGATCAGTACGACGACGGTGTCGGCAGGACGGGTGATCTGCGACTGGCAGTAGGCGAGGGCGCGGTTGATGTCGGTGCCGCCGCCCAGCTGGGTGCCGAACAGCACGTCCACCGGGTCGTCGAGCTGGTCGGTGAGGTCGACGACGGCCGTGTCGAACACGACCAGCCGGGTGGCGATCGAGCGCATGGAGGCGAGGACGGCGCCGAAGACCGAGGCGTAGACGACCGAGGCGGCCATGGAGCCGGACTGGTCGATGCAGAGGACCACGTCCTTCTTGACGGACTGGGCGGCCCGCCCGTACCCGACCAGCCGGTCCGGGACGACCGTGCCGTACTCCGGCAGGTAGTTCTTCAGGTTCGCCCGGATGGTGCGGTCCCAGTCGATGTCCCGGTGGCGGGGGCGGCTGATCCTGGCCGAACGGTCCAGGGCGCCCGTGAGCGTGGCCTTCGTCCGGGTGGCGAGCCGCTTCTCCAGGTCCTCGACGACCTTGCGGACGACCGCGCGGGCCGTCTCCTTGGTGGTCTCCGGCATCGCCTTGTTGAGCGAGAGCAGCGTGCCCACGAGGTGCACGTCCGCCTCGACGGCCTCCAGCATCTCCGGCTCCAGGAGCAGCGCGGAGAGCCCGAGCCGGTCGATGGCGTCGCGCTGCATGACCTGGACGACCGAGCTGGGGAAGTACGTACGGATGTCACCCAGCCAGCGGGCGACGCTCGGGGCGGAGGCGCCGAGCCCGGCGCCCCGGCCCTTCGACGAACCCCGTCCGCCGGAGCCGCCGTAGAGCGCGGACAGGGCGCCGTCCATCGCGGCGTCGCGCCCGGCGAGCATGCGGCCCGTGCCGTCGGCGCCCTGCTCCCCGCCGAGCACCATCCGCCAACGGCGCAGCCGCTCGCCGGCGGCCGCATCGAGTTGTTCTGTGCTCACTTCCCCACTCCTGCCAGGTGATCGGATGCCAGGTGATCGGATGCCAGGTGGCCGGATGCCAGGTGGCCGGACGGCTCCGGCGGTGCGCCGGATCCGTGGGTGCTCCCGCCGAGGATCAGCCGCAGCAGCGGCTCCACGGCGTCGGCGCGCTCCTCGTCGAGCCCGGCCCCGAAGCCGGGGGCGGCCGCGTCGGCCCGGGCCGGACCGGCGGTGCCGGGGCCGCGCCGGACGAGCTCGCCGAGGGTGCGGCGCACGCCCGGTTCGTACGCCGAGAAGGTGCGGCGCAGCAGCGGGAGTACGTCCGTGAAGGCGTCGGCCGGGACGCCGGTCAGCCAGGTGTCGACCAGGGCGAGCAGCCGCTCGTCGTGGACGAGGAGCATCCCGCCGCCCGAGGCGCCCCCGACGAAGCCCTCGATCCAGGCGGCCGCGTCGCCGGGCGGTGTCCCCGCCGAGAGCGCCAGGCCCATGTGGCGCTCCGCCTCGGTGTCGTCGAGCCGTCCGTCGTCCAGGAGCAGACGGACGGCACGGCCCCGGATCTCCCCCGCCGCCGTGTCCCGCCCGGCCAGCCTGGCCAGGACCGACGCCCAGCGGTCCCGCAGGGTCGTCGGGCCCTCGGGCGCCTCCGGGAGCAGGGCCATGGCCGTGTGGACGTCGTCGATGCGGCGGCGCATCTCGCTGGCGCCGTCCGCGTCCAGGCCGGTACAGGCGGGCGGCAGGCCGACGCAGATCCGCTCGGCGAGCCCGGTCGCCACCTCCCCGAGCGCGGCCGTCTCCGTGCCCCGCACGTCTCCGTACCGCAGCGTGCGGGCCAGGGCGGGCAGCGCCTGGGCGAGGTGGGCGACGTCCGTGTCGAGCGCGGCCCGGTCGGCGAGCGCGCGCATCACCACCGGGAGCGCGTCGGTGAGCTCGGCGAGCAGACATCGCTCGGCCAGTGCGGTGATCTCGCCCAGGACCGTCGCCCCGGCGGCCTCCGACTCGGCCCGCGCGGTGGCGGCGGCCAGGACCGTGGTGCCCCACACCCCGGCCTCGGCCACCCGCACCGACAGTTCGGGCTCCCAGCGCAGCCGCCAGCTCTCCCGGAACGTGCCGGTGCTGCCCCGGGACGCCGACTGCTCGCCCCAGCCGATGCCGAGGAGGCTGAGCCGGTGCAGCAGACGGCTGCGCGCGGCGTCGGTCTCCTTGCGCAGATCGAGCTCCAGCTCGCGCTCCAGCGCCTCCGGTTTGAGCCGCAGGGAGCGCTGGGCGCGGGTGAGGTCGCGCTGGAGCGGGACGGCCGGGGCGGCGTCGGGGACCTCGCCGAGCACATCACCGACGACGAGGCGGTCCTGGACGAGGGCGAGCGGCACGTCGGAGCCCTCGCACATCACCGCCCGCACCGCGTCGGTCGTCTCGGTCAGGCCCGGCAGCGGGCGGCCGCGCATCGCGGCGAGGGTCCCGGCGAGCCGCACCGCCTCGATGACGTGGGCGGACGAGACCTGCCGGTCCTCCTCGCGCAGCAGCCCGGCGACCTTGGTCATCCAGCGCTCGACGGGCCGGTCGGGGGCGGCGAACAAGTGCCCGTACCAGCCGGGCGAGTCGATGCCCGCCCCGTAGCCGCTGTGCCGGGCGAGGCGGCGGTGGGTCCAGGGCACCCAGGTCAGCTCGGCCTTCACCTTGGGGAGGCCCTTGAGCAGCGCGCGGTCGGCCGCGACCGTGGTCCGGGCGGCGAGCGCGGGCACGTGCCAGGCGCCGCACACCACCGCGATCTCCTCCCCGAACTCGCGCCGGGCGGTGCGCAGTTGCTGGCGCATGTACGCCTCGCGAATCAGGTCGCGCGCGTGGCCGCCGTCCCCGTACGCCTCGCGCAGCGCCGTCATGGCTTCGCCCAGGACGGTGAACGGGCCGTACGGATCGGCTCCCGGTGTGCCGTCGCGGTGCTCCACGACGTCCTCCCACCAGGCTTCCGGGTCGTCGTATCCGGCGGTTTCGGCGAGCACGCCGATCGGGTCGATCCGCAGCCCGGGCTGCCCCTGTTGTGAACCGCCCTCGTCGTCGGTCCCGCCGTCCGTCCCGCTCAGTGGCTCGGTCTCCGGCGGCTCCTCCGCCAGGGAGTGGGCCGCCGGGAGGTCGATGAAGCGGACCTCGGCGCCCGCGTCCAGGGCCCAGCGCAGCGCCACCCACTCCGGCGAGAACTCGGCCATCGGCCAGAACGCGGCCCGGCGCGGGTCGTCCACCACATGGGCGAGCAGCGCGACCGGCGGCCGCATGTCCGGGTCGGCGGCGAGCGCGAGCAGCCCGTCGGCCTCGGGCGGGCCCTCGATCAGCACGGCCCGGGGCCGCGCCGCCTCCAGCGCCGCCCGCACGGCCCGCGCCGACCCGGGCCCGTGGTGCCGCACACCGAGCAGCCAGGGGCCGGGGGGCGCGGCGGGCGCCGGGTCCGTGGCGCCGGGCCCGACTACATCCGGCCCGACTACATCCGGCCCGACTGCATCCGGCGCGGCGGCATCCGGCGCGGCCGCATCCGCAGCGGACGCGTCCGGCGCGGCCGAGGACAGGGCGGTCATGCCGACACCTCTCGGCAGGCGCGGTAGAAGTCCTTCCAGCCGTCGCGCTCGCGCGCCACCGTCTCCAGGTACTCCTGCCAGATGACACGGTCCGCCGCCGGGTCGCGGACGACCGCGCCGAGGATGCCCGCCGCCACATCGCCGGAGCGCAGCACGCCGTCGCCGAAGTGCGCGGCGAGCGCCAGACCGCCCGTCACCACCGAGATCGCCTCGGCCGTGGAGAGCGTCCCCGAAGGGGACTTGAGCTTGGTGCGGCCGTCGCCGGTCACGCCGTCCCGCAGCTCGCGGAAGACGGTGACGACCCGGCGGATCTCGTCCATGCCCTCGGGGGCCGCGGGCAGGTCGAGCGAGCGCCCGAGCTGGTCGACCCGGCGCGAGACGATGTCGACCTCTTCGTCGGCGGTCGCCGGAAGCGGCAGGACCACCGTGTTGAAGCGGCGGCGCAGCGCGCTCGACAGCTCGTTGACCCCCCGGTCACGGTCGTTGGCCGTGGCGATGACGTTGAAGCCGCGCACCGCCTGCGTCTCCTGGCCCAACTCGGGGATGGGCAGCGTCTTTTCCGACAGGATCGTGATCAGCGTGTCCTGCACGTCGGCGGGGATACGGGTCAGCTCCTCGATCCGGGCCGTCATCCCCTCGGCCATGGCCCGCATGACCGGACTGGGCACCAGGGCGTCCCGGCTGGGGCCGTGCGCCAGCAGTTGCGCGTAGTTCCACCCGTACCGGATCGCCTCCTCCGGGGTGCCGGCCGTGCCCTGGACCAGCAGCGTGGAGTCGCCGCTGACGGCGGCGGCGAGGTGCTCGGACACCCAGGTCTTGGCGGTGCCGGGCACCCCGAGCAGCAGCAGCGCCCGGTCGGTGGCGAGCGTGGTGACGGCGACCTCGACGATGCGGCGCGGGCCCACGTACTTCGGCGTGATCACCGTGCCGTCGGGCAGGGTGCCGCCGAGCAGATACGTGGCGACGGCCCACGGTGAGAGCTGCCAACGGGCGGGCCTGGGCCGGTCGTCGGCGGCTGCCAGCGCCCTGAGTTCATGCGCGAACGCGTGCTCGGCGTGCGGGCGCAGGGCCTCGGCGGCGGCCGCCTCGACACCTCTTCCGGCGGCTGCGGAGTTGATTTCGGACACGGTCATGGATCCCCCTCCAGATCAGTCGACCCGATGTGACTCCACCGTGCACCACGCCACTGACAATCGACCTCGGCGCGGGGGAAAGTGCAGGTCAGGCCGATTGTCAGTGGGGGCATCTACCTTCGGAAGCATGAATCAGCAGGGGGTGCGCTGGACTGCGGAACAGGTGCTGGCCCTGGCTCCTGACGCCGCGTCACGCAAGGCGGGAAGCAAGCTGGGCACGGCCGGGCCGTGGTCGGAGAGCGGCTGCGACGACTCAAGCGTGTGGGGCCTGTGCAAGGGCAGCGGCAGCAAGCCGTACCAGACGGTGGTCGACACGGGCGGGCTCGGATACAAGTGCAGTTGCCCGAGCCGCAAGTTCCCGTGCAAGCACGCGCTGGGGCTGCTGTTGCTCTGGGCGGCGGACCAGCAGGCGGTGCCGGCCGTCGGGGACGGGGAGGTGCCCGGCTGGGCCGAGGAGTGGCTGCGCGGCCGACGGGAGCGGGCGGAGAAGAAGGGGGGCGAGGAGGCGGGCCCCGCCGGGGCGAGGACCGCCGATCCGGAGGCGGCCCGGCGCCGCGCGGAGAAGCGCGCCGAGCGGGTCACGGGCGGGGCGGCCGAGCTGGAGCAGCGTCTGGAGGACCTGCTGCGCGGCGGCCTGGCGGCGGCCGAGCGGCCCGGGTACGGGCTGTGGGAGGAGACGGCCGCCCGCATGGTCGACGCACAGGCGCCGGGACTGGCGGGCAGGGTAAGGGAGTTGGGGGCCATACCGGGCTCCGGGCCGGGCTGGCCGGTGCGGCTCCTGGAGGAGTGCGCGCTGCTGCATCTGCTCGACCGGGCCTGGCTGGGCCGCGAGGGGCTGCCGGAGCCGCTGGCCGCCACGGTCCGGGCGCGGGTCGGCGTGCCCGCGCCGCCGCAGGGGCCGCCGGTGCGGGACATCTGGCAGGTCCTGGCCCAGTACGACACGGCCGACAGCAAGCTGACCACGCGCCGGATCTGGCTGTACGGAAGGGAGTCGGGCCGTGCGGCGATGCTGCTCGACTTCGGCGCGGCGGGCCGGGCGCCCGATCTCGCCCTGCCGGTCGGCCTCGCGATCGACGCCGAGCTCACGCCGCACCCGGGCGGCGGGCAACTGCGGGCCACGCTGGGCGAGCGGTTCGGGGCGCCGCTTGCGGCCGTGGGCCCGCCGCCCGGCGGCACGACGACCGAGGCGATGGAGCGGTACGGGCGGGCGCTGCGGGACGATCCGTGGCTGGACGCGTGGCCGGTGACGCTGAGCGGGGTGATACCGGTACCGCCGGGCGAGGGCGGCGGCCAGGGGTGGCAACTAGCGGATGCCGACGGCGCGTTGGCGCTTCCCGTCACCTCGGGCGCGGCTGACCGGGCGGGCCTGTGGAAGCTCGTCGCGCTGTCGGGCGGCGGCCCGGTCACGGTGTTCGGCGAGTGCGGACACCGGGGGTTCGCGCCGCTGGCGGGGTGGGCGCAGGGCGAGGCGGAGGCGGTGCGGCTGCTGTGACGGCGGCGAGTTCGAGGGCTGCGGGGTTGAAGGCTGCGGGTTTGCGGGCTGCTGTGAAGGAGGGTGCGCATATGTATGGAGGGGAAGCCACGATGTCCGCTGCCGCGACCAGGAACGGGGACACGGCCAGGACCGGGCACACGGCCAGGACCGGGGACACGGCCAGGACCGGGGACACGGCCAGGACCGGGGACACGGCCAGGACCGGGGACACGGCCAGGACCGGGGGCACGGGCGGCTCCTGGGAGGAGCTCGTCACCAGCGCGTTGCTCGGCACCGAGCGGCGGCCCGCTGCCGGGGAACCCGCCGCGCTCCTCGACGAGGCCGCGCTGCGTACCGTCCGCCGCCGGGCGGGACTGCTGCCCGCACCAGCTCCGATACGGCCCGAGAAGGTGCCGGACGACGGGCGGCCGGAGCTGCCGGAGGCCGCGCGGCGACGGCTCGGTCAACTGCTCGCGGACCGTTCGGCGTCGGCGCACTCCGGGGGGCGGCGGGGGGCCGCGCCGGATCTGGCGGAGCTGCTGCCGCAGTGGCTGGGCGCGGCGGCCGCACGGGGCTTCCGGGCGCCGCCCGCCCTGCTGCCCGCGCTGCTCGACGCGGCCCGGGCGCGTACGGACCTGCGGCCGCAGGCATTGGCGTTCGCCGGGCCGCGCGGAACGTGGCTGGCGCGGCTGAACCCGGAGTGGCGGTTCGCGCTGCGCGGCGGGCCGGGCAGCGCGGTCCTGCCCGACGCCTCGGACACCGAGGCGGTGCGGCGGCTGTGGGACGAGGGGCTGTTCGCCGAGCGGGTGGCGCTGCTCGCGGCGGTACGGGCGTACGAGCCCGGGGCCGCGCGGGAGTTGCTCGCCACGACGTGGGTGGCCGAACGGGCGGAGGACCGGCTGATGTTCCTCGACTCGCTACGGGCCGGCCTCCGCGGGGAGGACGAGCCGTTCCTGGAGCGGGCGCTCGCCGACCGCAGCCGTAATGTCCGGGCCACGGCCGCCGAGCTGCTTTCGGCGCTGCCCGCGTCCGCGCTGGCCGGGCGGATGGCGGCGCGGGCGGCCTCGTGCGTCGCGCTCGACCGGTCGGGGGACGGGGACGGGGCGCGGATCGCGGTGGAGGCACCGCACGAGTGCGATGCGGGGATGCAGCGCGACGGGGTGGCGCCCAAGCCGCCGACCGGGCGGGGCGAACGGTCTTGGTGGCTCGCCCAGTTGGTGGAGGCCGCGCCGCTGGGGGGCTGGACGGGGCGGCTCGGGGGGCGTTCGGCGCGGGAGATCGTGGCGTTGCCGGTCGCCGACGACTGGGGGGACGAGCTGCACGCGGCATGGTGCCGGGCCGCGGTGCGGCAGGGGAACGCGGAGTGGGCGCGTGCGCTCCTCGGCACCCCGTCCTCCCCGCCGGGCGGCAACGCGGGGACGGTGTCGCTGGCCGAGCGGGCCAAGCTGCTGTCGACGCTGTCGGAGGAGGAACGGGCGGAGTGGGTCGCCGCGTTCATAGCCGCGCACGGGTTGTCGGAGGCGTTCCAACTGCTGGGGGTGTGTCTGGTGCCGTGGCCGGCGGGGCTGGGGCGGGCCGTGGTGGACGCGCTGGAGATCGCGCGGGACGCGGGGAGCTATCCGTGGAGCTTCAGCGGGGTGATGGGGCTGGCGGAGCGGTGCCTGTCTCCGGGGGAGGCGGGGCGGCTCGACGCGCTCACGGCTGTGCCGGTGGAGGAGGAAGGGGCGTCGCCGGGGGCAGGGGGTTACTGGGCGGAGGCGTTTCAGCGGCTGGTGGGGACGTTGCGGTTGCGGGGGGCGATGCTGGCGGAACTGGGCGGTTGAGCTTCCGCCCCGCCCGTTCCCGCTGTGACAAGTGCGGCTCCGCAGCGTGGCCTCCGGGGTGGGTGGGGGGCGGGGCCGGTCTCCCGGGGGCTGCGCCCCAGGACCCTGGGCGGGGCTACACCCCCGGACCCCGGGAGGGCTACACCCCCGGACCCCGTTGGCGGGGCTGCGCCCCTGCACCTGCTTGCGGGGCCCGCGGCCCCTGCCCCCCGCTTTCGGGGCTCCGCCCCGGACCCCGCTCCTCAAACGCCGGAGAGGCTGAATGCGCAGCCCCTGCTCCTCGCACGCTGAAGGGGAGCTGAATTTCCCGCCGTCAGAGCTCGCATCATGGCCGCGCCCCATCCCCCTGAGGGGCGCGGGGAACCGCGCGACCAGCCCAGGGCGGCCCGCAGAGAAAGAACGCGCCCCCCAGGAGCCCGCCCGGCACAGCCTCGCATCCCCCTCAGGGGCGCGGGGAACCGCGCGACCGGCCAGCCACGGATAACCCGCAGCCGAACACGGGGCCCCGCCCCTACGCCCCCGCCGCCTCCCGCACATTCGCGTTGACCCACTCCACAATCGACGTCGTCGTCGCCCCAGGCGTGAAGATCTCGGCCACGCCGAGGGACTTCAGCGGGGGGATGTCCGCCTCGGGGATGATGCCGCCGCCGAAGACCTTGATGTCCTCCGCGTCGCGGTCCTTCAGGAGTTCCAGGACCTTGGCGAACAGCGTGTTGTGGGCGCCGGAGAGGATGGAGAGGCCGATCGCGTCGGCATCCTCCTGGATGGCCGTGTCGACGATCTGCTCGGGGGTCTGGTGCAGGCCCGTGTAGATGACCTCCATGCCCGCGTCGCGCAGCGCCCGTGCGATGACCTTGGCGCCCCGGTCGTGCCCGTCGAGCCCCGGCTTGGCCACCACCACGCGGATCGGACCGGTTACACCCATCACTGCCTCCACACGAGGTGAACAAACTGAAGTGGACGAACTGAAGTGAACGAACGTTATCTCCAGCATCGCGCACGCCGCCGTTTCGCGGTGGCCGGGGAGGGGGAAATCACACGGTGGGACATGTTCGTTCTGCGTCGCCGCACCCGGTTGTCCGCCGCCCGCCGGCCGGACCTGCCGGGCCGGCCGCAAGGGGAGCCACTCTGAAGGCGCCGGACCTCCGTGCCGTCAGCCGCACAGCACGGAGGTCCGGCCCACGGCGTTCTGGACGAGCGCGTTTTCGCGGGGGCGCCCCATGAGGGCACACGGGGGACAGGGCCGTCCTCCCGGCGTGCCGTTCGGGAGGTCGTCCGTGCAGTTCTTTCCGCTCCTTCCGCTGTGTCTGCGCCGCGCCTGGGTCTCCGCCGCGATGCTGCGCGCCACCGCACTCGACCTCGCCGTGCTGGCCGGCCATCTCGTCCTCTATCCATCCGGCATGGCGGCCGAGCAGAGAGACCCCGCCCCGGACGGGGCACCACAGCTGCCCACCGCCGGGCGCGCCCGGCCGCCCGTCGTGCTGCTGCACGGCTTCATCGACAACCGGTCGGTCTTCGTCCTGCTGCGCCGCTCGCTGTCCCGGCACGGCTGGCGCCATCTCGAATCGCTCAACTACTCGCCGCTGACCTGCGACATCCGTACCGCCGCCGAGCTGCTCGGCCGCCATGTCGAGGAGATCTGCGCGCGCACCGGGCACGCCGAGGTGGACATCGTCGGGCACAGCCTCGGCGGTCTGATCGCCCGCTACTACGTCCAGTGCCTCGACGGCGACGCCCGCGTCCGTACGCTCGTCACGCTCGGCACCCCGCACGCGGGCACGCGCTCGGCGCAGCTCATCAGCGCGCACCCGATCGTCCGCCAGATGTGCCCCGGCTCCGATGTCGTCGAGGAGCTGCGCCGGCCAGCCCCCGGCTGCCGGACGCGGTTCGTGAGCTTCTGGAGCGACCTCGACACGCTGATGGTCCCGGTGGAGACCGCCCGTATCGACCACCCCGATCTGACCGTTCAGAACGTGCGGGTGTCGGGAATCGGACACCTGGCCCTGCCGGTCCACCCGGCCGTCGCCACCGGCATACGTCAGGCGTTGACTGTGGAAGAGGCCGGGAAAGAAGAGACGGGCAGCGCGCGCGATGCGTTCTCGGTTGCCTGAGCTTCAGCTGGAGCCGTCCTAACGGCCCGCTCAGCTCCCGCTTTTTCGAACATTTCTCGAACGAAAGACCAAGCCTCTGCCCACGGCCCGCCGAAAGACACTGATTGCCCGTTTCCTCATCCAATAAAACCTGCGGAAGATTGTCGCTGTCGCGTACCGCCGGGTACAGTCACGCCACTGCTTCCCCCACCGGGAGCCCCTCCCCAGGGCCCCCGGACCCAGGTCCCGTTGCCGAGGCGAGAGAGAAGTTGGTGACCGACCAGCACGCCCACGCCGGATACGCCGGATACGACGGCTATTCCACGGCGGACGCCACCGGCGCCCTCAACACCGACCCGCTCTTCGGTGCTCTGCCCGGCGGTTACGACACGAGCCACACCGGCACGTACGACACGGGCCAGTGGGACGCCTACGGCGCGCAGCAGTACCAGCACCCGCAGACCTCGTACGACACCACCGGGCAGTGGACCATCCCGGCCCAGTCGGCCGGGCCCGATGTCACCGGGCAGTGGGACGCCAGCGCCTGGAACCAGGCGCAGCAGACCGGGCAGTTCGAGACCACCTCTTTCGCGTACGGCGCCGCCTACGACACGACCGGCCAGTGGACCGTGCCCGGTGCGGGGTACGCGGCCGGTGCGTACGACGAGACGGGCACGTACAACACGGCCGCCTGGAACGTCGGTGTCGAGAGCACGGGCGCGCACGACGCCGTCGCCCAGCCCGGAGCCGGTCATGAAGCCGGGCATGAGCAGGCGTACGAGCAGCACGGCTACGAGCCCGCGTACGAGAGCGAGAACGAGCACGTCGAGGCACCGGCGGAGAACACCGCCCAGTTCCCCGCGCCCGACCTCGACTCCGACCAGCTCGAAACCCCTTCCCCCGAGGGGGAGTTGGACGACCGGCCCGCGGCCGAGCCGCTCGTCGCGGCCGCCACCGCTCCCGTCACCCCCCGCCGCCCCTCCGGCGCCCGCAGCCGTCGGCGCAGTCCGGCGAAGCGGTCCGCGCTGCTAACCGTCGCGGTGCCGTCGGTGTGTGTGATGGGTGTCGCCGGGGTCGCGGCCGCGTCCGTGAGCGGGCTCGGCGGCGAGAGCAAGGACGAGGGCACGGCCGTGACCGCGTCCGACCCGTCGTCGGTCAAGCCGGTCGCCGCCAACAGCAAGCTGGACACCCAGCTCGCCAACCTCAGCGCGGAGGCGGGCAACTTCGCCGACCGCGCCAGCCGTACGCAGGAACGTCTCGACCTCAAGGCCCGCCAGGCCGCGGAGAAGCATCGCAAGGCCGAGGCGGCCGCGCGCAAGGAGGCCGCGCGCCCCAAGTTCCTGCTCCCGGTGACGCAGCGGGGCCTCAGCGCGTACTTCGGCCAGGCGGGCGTCAACTGGATGTCGGTGCACACCGGCATCGACTTCCCGGTCGACTACGGCACCCCGGTGATGTCGGCGATCGACGGCACCGTCCGTACGCAGTGGAACAGCGCCTACGGCAACATGGCCATAGTGACCGCCGACGACGGCACCGAGACCTGGTACTGCCACCTCTCCAGCACCAAGTTGCGGTCCGGCCCGGTCAAGGCCGGCGAGGTCATCGCGTACTCGGGCAACTCCGGCAACTCCACCGGTCCGCACCTGCACTTCGAGGTGCGCCCCGGCGGCGGGTCGCCGATAGACCCGCTGCCGTGGCTGCGCGGCCACGGGCTCGACCCGACCTAGGCCGAGCCCGTCACAGCGCCGGTAGGGAAACGATTTGCAGCCTCTTGGCCGCTACAGCTTCTCCACCGGCGCGTACCGCAGCAGCAGCTTCTTGGGGCGCTCGTCCCCGAAGTCGATCGTGGCCTGCGCGTCCGAGCCCGAACCGGTCACCGACACCACCGTGCCCAGACCGAACTGGTCGTGGGTGACGCGGTCCCCGATGGTCAGCGCGATCACCGGCTTGTCGCTGGTACGCCGGGTCGCGAAGCCCGACGGGCCCGAGCGCGCCCGCGAGGAGGACGGTCCCCCGCCCAGGCCCTTGCCCGAGACCGGTCCTGCCGGGGCGGCCATCGGGCCCGTCCGCTTCCAGTCCAGGTGCTGGACCGGGATCTCCTCCAGGAAGCGGGACGGCGGGTTGTACGAGGGCTGGCCCCAGGCGCTGCGCATCGAGGAGCGCGTCAGATACAGCCGCTCGCGGGCGCGCGTGATGCCCACGTACGCCAGACGGCGCTCCTCCTCCAGCTCCTTGACCTGGCCGAGCGCGCGCATGTGCGGGAAGACGCCGTCCTCCATGCCGGTCAGGAACACCACCGGGAACTCCAGGCCCTTGGCGGTGTGGAGGGTCATCAGCGTGATCACGCCGGAGCCCTCCTCGTCCTCGTCGGGGATCTGGTCGGAGTCGGCGACGAGCGCCACCTGCTCCAGGAACTCCGCGAGCGTGGGGGTGCCCGCGCCCTCGTCCCCTTCGGCCTCGCCGCGTGCCTGCTCGAACTCCAGGGCCACGGCGGCGAGTTCCTGGAGGTTCTCGATCCGGGTCTCGTCCTGCGGGTCGGTGGAGGCCTGCAACTCGGCCAGATAGCCGGTCTGCTCCAGGACCGCCTCCAGGACGACGGCGGGGCCCGCGCCCGAGTCGACGATGGTGCGCAGATCGTCCATGAGCTGGTTGAAGCGCTTGACGGCGTTGGCCGAGCGGGCCGCCATTCCGTACGCCTCGTCGACGCGGCGCAGCGCCTGCGGGAAGGTGATCTTCTCGCGCAGTGAGAGCGCGTCGATCATCGCCTCGGCGCGGTCGCCGATGCCGCGCTTGGGGACGTTGAGGACCCGGCGCAGCGGGACCACGTCCTCCGGGTTGGCGAGGACGCGCAGATAGGCGAGGACGTCGCGGACCTCCTTGCGCTCGTAGAAGCGCACGCCGCCGACGACCTTGTACGGCAGGCCGACCCGGATGAAGATCTCTTCGAAGACACGGGACTGGGCGTTGGTCCGGTAGAAGATCGCGACGTCGCCCGCCTTGGCGTCGCCCGCGTCGGTGAGCCGGTCGATCTCGTCGGCGACGAACTGCGCCTCGTCGTGCTCGGTGTCGGCCACATAACCGGTGATCTGCGCGCCCGCGCCCGCGTCCGTCCACAGGTTCTTGGGGCGGCGGCTCTCGTTGCGCTCGATGACCGCGTTGGCGGCGGAGAGGATCGTCTGCGTCGAGCGGTAGTTCTGCTCCAGCATGATCGTCGTCGCGTCCGGATAGTCCTCCTCGAACTGGAGGATGTTGCGGATCGTGGCGCCCCGGAAGGCGTAGATCGACTGGTCGGCGTCACCGACCACGCACAGCTCGCCCGGCGCCTCGTCCTGCCCGGCGGGGCCGACTAGCTCGCGCACCAGCGTGTACTGGGCGTGGTTGGTGTCCTGGTACTCGTCGACCATCAC
This sequence comes from Streptomyces sp. NPDC059994, assembly GCF_042737755.1. Taxonomy (NCBI): domain Bacteria; kingdom Bacillati; phylum Actinomycetota; class Actinomycetes; order Kitasatosporales; family Streptomycetaceae; genus Streptomyces; species Streptomyces sp. NPDC059994. The sequence continues at coordinate 17,219 of NZ_JBHWUR010000082.1, read as the reverse complement.
ATGGCGGAAGCGGCGGCGGTAGTGCTCGGCGACGTCCGGGAACGCCTGGAGCAGGTGGACCGTCGTCATGATGATGTCGTCGAAGTCCAGCGCGTTGGCCTCGCGCAACCGCGCCTGGTACATCGCGTACGCCTGCGCCAGGGTCTTCTCGAAGCCGTCGACGGCCTGGCCGGCGAAGGTCTCCTCGTCGATCAGCTCGTTCTTCAGGTTCGAGATCTTGGCGCTGAAGGACTTCGGCGGGTACCGCTTGGGGTCCAGGTCGAGGTCGCGGCAGACCAGCGCCATCAGGCGCTTGGAGTCGGCCGCGTCGTAGATCGAGAACGACGAGGTGAAGCCGAGCTTCTTGGACTCGCGGCGCAGGATCCGCACACAGGCGCTGTGGAAGGTCATCACCCACATCGCGTGCGCGCGCGGGCCGACCAGCTGCTCGACGCGCTCCTTCATCTCGCCCGCGGCCTTGTTGGTGAAGGTGATCGCGAGGATCTGGCCGGGGTGGACGCCCCGGGTGGCCAGCAGATGGGCGATGCGGTGCGTGAGCACCCGGGTCTTGCCGGAGCCCGCGCCGGCCACGATGAGCAGCGGGGAGCCGGCGTGGACCACGGCCGCCCGCTGGTTCCCGTTCAGCCCCTCCAGAAGGGTCGCCGGGTCGACCACCGGGCGCGGGGCGCCGTCCCGGTAGTACGCGTCGCGGCTCGGGGGTGCGTCGAAACGGCCCTGGAACAGGTCGTCCGGCACCTCCTCCCGGACCGGGCCGTCCTCGGGCGGCGGCGGGTGCTCCTCCTCGGAGGGCTGGAGGTCCGCCAGGAAGCTGTCGTCAAAGAGGCTGCTCATCGTCTCCCGAGTCTAGGACCCCGCTCTGACAGCCCGCTCCCGCCTTCGCAGAGACGAACCAACGACTACGGAGCGTAAAGGTCACGGGAACGTATCGGGCCTGTCGGACATCAACCTTCCCAGCGGCCACGCGAGTTGGCTAGCGTGCCGCCTCAACGGGGGAACGCCCCCGTCCGGGGACCGCCCCCGTCCGGAACGATCCGGAAGGAGGTGTCGGCCTTGCCCTCCCACCGCAAGCCGCGCACCCTCATTCGTACGGCCGCTCCCGCCGTCGGCATCACCACGGCCGCGCTCGCCTCGGTGAGCCTGCTGGCCCAGAGCGCGGGCGCGGCCCCGGGCAGGCCGAAGCCGACGGTCGAGGAGGTCCAGCGCAAGGTCGACGACCTCTACCGGCAGGCGGGCACGGCCACCGAGTCGTACAACCAGGCCAAGGAGGCCACCGACGACCAGCGCGAGAAGGCCGACGGCCTGCTCGACGAGGTCGCCCGGGGCACCGCCCGGCTGAACGACACCCGCCGGGTCCTCGGCAACTACGCCGCCGAGCAGTACCGCACCGGCGGCATGGCCTCGACCGCGACCCTGATGCTCGCGGACGACCCGCAGGCCTTCTTCGACCGCAACCACCTGATGAAGCAGCTGACCGGCCGCGAGGAGCAGGCGCTGCGGGACTTCGAGACCGAGCGGGCGGGCGTCGCGAAGAAGCGCACGGACGCGGCCCGGGGCCTGGAGCGGCTGACCGCCTCGCAGGAGTCGCTGCGGGCCGGCAAGAAGGACGTACAGACGAAGCTGGCGGCGGCGCGCACCCTGCTGAGCACGCTCACCGCGCAGGAGAAGGCGCGGCTGGCGGAGCTGGAGGAGAAGAAGCAGGAGGAGGCGCGGAAGAAGGCGGCGGAGCTGGCCGCGCGGCAGGCGGCGGCCCGCAAGGCGGCCGAAGCCGCTGAAGCCGCTGAGGCCGCTGAGGCCGCTGAGGCGGCTGAGGCGGCTGAAGCCGCGAAGAAGGCGCCGGGCACGGGCACGGGCACGGGTACCGGCACGGGTACGGGCACGGGCACGGGCACGGGTACCGGTACGGGTACCGGTACGGGCACGGGCACGGGCACGGGCACGGGCACGGGTACGGGTACGGGTACCGGCACCAGCACCCCGTCCGCCTCCACCAAGGCCGCCAAGGCCCTCGCGTTCGCCCGCGACCAGATCGGCAAGCCGTACGTGTGGGGCGCGACCGGGCCGTCCTCGTACGACTGCTCCGGGCTCACCCAGGCCGCCTGGAGGGCCGCCGGGGTCGATCTGCCGCGCACCACCTGGGACCAGGTCAAGACCGGCACCCGGGTCGCCACGGCCGAGCTGCGCCCCGGTGACCTGGTCTTCTTCTACGACGACATCAGCCACGTCGGCATGTACATCGGCAACGGGATGATGATCCACGCGCCGAAGCCGGGTGCGTACGTCCGCGAGGAGTCGATCTACTACATGCCGATCTACGGGTCGATCAGGCCCGCCTAGGCGTCGGCGCGGCTCGCGGGCGCGCTCACGTCCACAGCGTCGCGATGAAGATGTTCGCCACGGTGAGCCCGCCCACCGCGCCGAACAGCGCCTTCTCCACCTTCTCGTCGTCCCGCTTCACATAGACGAGGCCGAGGATCACCACCAGGACCGCCAGCTTCAAGCCGATCTTGGCGGTGTTCACGGAGTTGTCGTCGGCCTGGTTGAGGCCGACCAGGGCCACGCCGGTGACCAGCATCGTCAGCGCGCCGTGCAGCATCGCGGGCACGAAGCGCGCGGTCCCGGCACCCATCGCCTTCATCTGGGTCAGAAAGCCTCCGAGCAGCGAGGCGATGCCGATGATGTGCAGGGCGACGAAGACATTGATGAGTACGTCCATGGTTGGGGAGCCTAACCAGGCTGTATCGGGGGGTGGCGCGCAGGTGGGTCTCGTCCGGCTCCTCGGTCGCAGCGGCATCGGGAAGCGGGCCCAATCGACGGCAGACCGGTCACATACGGTCGCGCGACCGCCGGAACAGAACACTTCACGCATTGCGTCACTCCCCCGTGTCACCGAGGTTTAGCGTCCTCCTCCAGGTGACCGACTCCCCATCGCCGCCCCCTCAAGGGCGGTCATCGGTCGCCAGGCCGAGAGATCCGGCGGCGGGACGTCCCCCCTGTGCGGCCCGTCGCCGGATGCGCATGGAAGGACGTGAAGGCCCTAGTGGCTGCGCACCGAAAGCCCAGGCAGCACCCGCTCACCGGCCCCGCCGCCCGCACGGCGGCGACCCTCGCACTGGCCGGAGCCGCCACCGCCACCGCCTTCGAGGGCTCCGGCCACGCCGAGCCCCGCCTGACCCCGGCCCAGGTCAAGGCCAAGGTGGACAGGCTGTACCAGGACGCGGAGGTCGCCACCGAGGCGTACAACGGCACCAAGGAGAAGGCGGACGACACCCAGAAGTCCGTCGCCGCGCTACAGGACGAGGCCGCGCGCAAGACCGGCCGGCTCAACAGCGCGCGCAACGCGCTGGGCTCGATCGCCACCGCCCAGTACCGCACCGGCGGGATCGCCCCCGCGCTCCAGCTGATGCTGTCGTCCGACCCCCAGCGCTATCTGGACGACGCGGCCTTCCAGGAGCGGGCCGGGGACCGGACGGCGAACGCGGTGGCCGGGGTCCGCAAGCAGCTCGCCGAGCTGAAGCGGCTGCACACCGCCGCCGACGGCAGACTCGCCGAGCTGCGCGACCGGCAGGCCGAGCTCAAGCGCCAGAAGGAGACCATCAAGTCGAAGCTCGACTCGGCGCAGGCGCTGCTCACGCAGCTGAGCGCCGAGCAGCGGGCCGCGTACGAGGGCCAGGACGGCGCCCGTACCGACGCGGGCACCACCGGCCGCGCCGGCCGCTCCTCGGCCCCCGGGGCGCCCGCCGCGCCCGCCGGGCTGCTCCCGGCCCCCAGCGGCCGGGCGGCGGCCGCCGTGGCGTACGCCTACACCGCGCTCGGCAAGCCGTACGTGTGGGGCGCGACCGGGCCGTTCGCGTTCGACTGCTCGGGGCTGACCCAGGCGGCCTGGGGCGCGGCGGGCGTCGCGCTGCCCCGGACCACGTACACGCAGATCAACTCCGGTGCCCGGGTATCCCGTTCCGCCCTGGCCCCCGGCGATCTGGTCTTCTTCTACTCGGGCATCAGCCACGTCGGGCTCTACATCGGCGGCGGCCAGATGATCCACGCGCCGCATCCGGGGGCGCCGGTGCGGCTCGCGCCGATCGATCAGATGCCGTTCGCGGGCGCGACCCGGCCCGCCTGACCGAGCTCCTTGGTGAGCCAGCGGAAGACGTCGGGCACCTGGTGCTCCCAGACGCTGCTGCGGTGGCCGCCGCCGTTCAGCCGGACGACGTGGACGGTGGTCGGGGCCTTGGCCGCCTTCTTCAGGGCCAGGCCGTCGTTGTAGCCGTCGCCCCTGTCGCCGGAGACGAACAGCGAGGTGCGCGGCGGCGTCTTGGCGTTCTTGAGGATCCACAGCGGGTTCGACTCGCGGCGCAGCTTCGGGTCGTGCGCGGTGATCGAGGCGCCCTCGGCGGCCGGGTCGTTGTAGCCGGAGAGGTCGACGCCGGCGCGGTAGCGGTCGGGGTGCGCGACGGCGAGCTTGGCGGCGCAGTGGGCGCCCGCCGAGTACCCGGCGATGGCCCAGCCCTCGGGCCCGGTCGCGGCCCGGAAGTTGTCGGTGATCATCTTCCGTACGTCCACGCTGATCCAGGTGTCGGCGTTGACGGTGCCCGGCACATTGGCGCAGCCGGTGTCGCGGCCGTCCAGGAGCGTGGTGCGCGGCGAGACGAGGATGAACGGCGCGACCTCGCCGCGCCGCATCATCGGCGTGAGCTGCCGCTGGGAGTGCAGCGAGCCGAACCAGGCGCCTATGGAGCCCGGGTACCCGGGCAGCAGCTCGACCACGGGGAACGTCTTGTCCTTGTACGCGGGGTCGTTGTACTGCGGCGGCAGCCAGACCGCCACGTCGCCCTCGACGCCGGAGATCGCGCCCTTGAGCGTGGTCTTCATGACGCCGTCGCCGACCTTGCCCTTGTACTCCCTGAAGTTCTGCTTGACCTTGGGCGCGGAGGCGGCCTTCTTGCCGCCGGTGCCGTCGGGGCCGAGGTCGGGGGCGGCGTTGACGTGGTTGCCGGTGCCCAGCAGGTCGTCCCAGTTGTCGTAGAGCCCGTTGGCGTTGTTGACCATCACGAAGACCACGAGGACGGCGGTGAACTGGGCGAACAGCAGCATGAACAGCCGCGAGGCCCCCCGCACCACGGCCGGCCCGCCGATCCTGCTCCACAAGAACAGGGGGAGCAGCAGGGCCGCCGCCGCCACGAGGACGGCGGTCAGCAGGAAGGGGGTACCGGTCAGGCTCATCACGGACGGGAAGAGCCGGTTGCGTTAACTGGAGTTGCTCCACTTTGCGAGGGCTTTACCCTTCCGGCGCTTGATTCCGTGCTTGGTTCCGCGCCCACCGGCCCCCCGACGACCCCGCTGAGCCAGCGGAAGGCCTGCGGCACCATCGGCTTCCAGACGGTCACCCGGTGCCCGCCGGCGGAGGGGACGACGGTGACGCGGGTGGGCGGCTTCGCGGCCCGCTGGACCGCCAGAGCGTCGTCGTACCCGTCCCGGGGCTCGCCCGAGAGGTAGAGCGAGGTCAGGGGCGGGCGGCGGGCGTGCGTGAGCATCCACAGGGGGTCGGTGGTGCGGCGCAGCCGTGCGTCGTGGGCGGCGATGGAGTCGGGCTCGGCGGCGGGGTCGTCGTAGCCGGAGAGCCCGACGGCCGCGCGGTAGCGGTCGGGGTGCTCGATCGCGAGCTTGGCCGCGCAGTGGGCTCCGGCGGAGAACCCGGCGACCGCCCACCCGTCGGCGTCCTGCCGCGTACGGAAGGTGTCGGTGACCATCTTCCGTACGTCCACGCTGAGCCAGGTGTCGGCGTTGACCACGCCCGGCACATTGGCGCAGCCGGTGTCCTTGCCGGCCAGCAGGGTGGTGCGCGGCGAGACGAGGACGAACGGCTGGACCTCGCCGCGCTCCGTCATCGGCTTCAGCTGCGTCTGTACGTCGAGGTTGCCCCACCAGTCGCGGGCGGAGCCGGGGTACCCGGCGAGCAGCTCGACGACGGGGAAGCGCTTGTCGCGGTAGGCCGGGTCGTCGTACTGCGGCGGCAGCCACACGTACACCTCCCCCTCGGCGCCCGACACCCGCCCCATGAGGTGGGTGAGCCGCAGCCCCGGTCCGATGTCGGGGTCGTCGGTGACGGCCGTGAAGGCCTGCCGGACACGGGGAGCGGCGGCGATGTCCCGCCCCCCCGGTCCCGTCCGCCCCCAGGTCGGGCGCGGCCGCGACATGGCTCTCGGTGCCAAGCAGATCGCCCCAGCTGTCATAGAGCCCGTACTGGTCATTGACGGCGACGAACACGACGACGACGGCACTGACCTGCGCCACGACCACCATCCCGAGCCGCACCCCGACCCGCAGAACCCTCGGCCCCCGGACCCTTCCCCATACGGCCAGGGGGACGAGGACGGCGAGGACGGTGGTGACGAGGGCGGCGGCCAGGACGGGGGTGCCGGTCAGATCGGTCAGGGGGGTCACGCGTGGGGAGAGGGGTGCGGGGGGTGTCCGGGTTGACTGGTTTGCCGGGTTTTTACGTTCGCGGACTCCTGGGCGCGGAACCTATATCGATCAGCGCCTCGTCCAGCCAGCCCTGCCCGACCCGGCTGGAGGCCGTGGCCTCCCGCAGCGGCTCCGCGAGGGACTCGGCCGTGCGGCCGCTCGCCTTCGCCAGGATGCCGACCATGTCCCGCGTCTGCCGGAACAGGGCCGGGTAGCCGCCGCTGCCGGCGTCCCGCTCCCAGGTGCGGGCGATGTACCGCGCCGGGTCGGCGGAGAACGCCGGCACTTCACTCGCACCCCCGTCCGACAAGCCCTTCATCACGTCCGCCTTCCACCGGGCCGCCTCGCTCTTCGAGCGGGAGGCGAGGACTTCGTCCGCCATGGCGTCGAGCAGCCCCAGTGCGGTGGCGGTGGCGCCGACCGGAGCGGAGACGGAGTCCCCGGCCGACGCCTTGGAGATACGGGCCAGATCCTCCGCCGAGCGCCCGGTCTCGGCCTTCCGGAGCGTCGCGTACGCGGCGGGGTCGTCGGAGACCGCCCTCATGACCAGGATGAGCGACTGGTTCTCCACCGGCATACGGACGACTCCCCTCTCGTCGCGCCACGCGCCGCCGCTCGATCCCGCGTGCTTGATGTAGGCCATCGACTCGGAGTAGTGCACGAGCATGGTGTGCATGTCCGTCGAGTAATCGGCGAGCAGCTCCGCGACCGGCTCCCGCAGGGGCGCCGCGATGTCCGCCCTGGAGCGGTCCCGGAAGTCGTCGTCGAGCGTGTTGACGAGGTCGCGCATCACCCCCGCCTGCTCCAGGGTGTGCCGCCCGGAGCCGTCCGAGGCCGCCGCCTTCTTCAACGCGACTGCCAGCTCCCGGCAGTTCATGCCCGACGGGTCGCCGGGGGCCAGGTCCTTCTGGATGCGGGCGTCCTTGCCGACGGTGGCACAGGAGGGCCGCTCCTCACCGCCGGACCGCACGACCAACCAGGTCCCCACCCCTCCGGCGAGCACGACCACGGCCGCGGCGGCCGCGAGCACCCGCGCCGGAGGGCGCCGGGACGCGCGCGGCGCCGACGGCGCTTGCGAGTTCATCACTGTCACGGCTCCATGGCGTCCCTGCGTCAGTTGGTGGTGTCGGTCAGATAGCCCTTGGCCTGGGACAGACCGGTGGTGTGGCTGTCGTGCATGCGCCGGATGTACTCGTCCACCAGCTTCCGCGCTTCCGGGTCACTGGTGCCGTAGCGGCCCTCCCCCCAGGTGTTCACCACCGTGCGCATCTGGGTGTCGGCCTTGAGGAAGGTGTCGGAGATCTTCGCGTTGGCCTCGGCGTCCGCACCCGCCTTCAAGTCGTTGCCCCACATCCACGCCAGCGTGTCCACACCGCGCTGCAGCCCGTCTCCGACGACGATCGTCCCGCCGCCGGCCGTGGGGATCGACATCGGCGTGACGATTCCGCCGATGATGTGGTACGCCACCTTCGCCTTCCAGTCCGCCGACGAATAGGCGTTGATGCGGCCGTCGTTGAGTACGTCCTCACGGATCGCCGTGTACGTGCCCAACGCGTTGCCCGACTTGGCGAGGAGATCGTTCTGGTCGAGCGGGCTGGCGCCCTTCTGGAGCTCGCTCAGTTCGTGGTCCAGATACCGCAGTTCCGTCTTGCTGAGGTCCGCGTAGGCGGCCGGATCCTCCGAGAGCCCCCGCATGACGTGCACGAGCCTGTCCGGTGTCGTGGCCAGGTGCGCCATTCCCTTGTCGTCCACCCAGAACCCGTCGTTCATACCGCGGATGTAGCCGCCGCCCGCGTTGCCGAGGATCTGGTGGGTGTCCGGTGTGTACTCGGCGAGGGCCTTGGCCACCGCCGCCTGCATGTTCTTGTGCACCTCGGTGCTGGTGCCCTGGTCGAGCGTGCCGATGATCCCGTTCATCACGCGGGCCTGGGCCTCGGTGTGCGTGGGCACCGGCCAAGGGTCCTGGTTCGGGCCGAAGGGCGGATGTCCGGTCGCCGCGGCCTCCAGGGCGAGCCCCAGTCCGGCATGGCTGTCGGGCAGGTCGTCAGTCGCCGTGGCCACCCCGCCGGAGACCATGTGCTGCGGCCACTCGCGCGTGCCGCCCCCGTGCCCCGCGAGGTAGTGGAGGTGGTCCGCGCCCGTCTTGTCCGCCGGGTCGAAGAAGAACGTCGCCGCGTCCGGGTTCTTGCTCATCACGCCGAGCAGCGCGTCGACCGGGTCCGGGGTGACGCCCTTGTAGTCGGCGCCCCAGGTGTCGAAGATGCTGGACTTCTTACCCCGCTCGGCCGCGATCATCTGATCGCCCAGCGCGTTCAGATACTGGTCGTCGTACGTGCCGTCGGCCTTCTGCATCAGCGTGGTGAGGAGCTGGTAGCCATGCAACGGCCGCAGGTTGTCCCCATAGTTGTGGACCCCCGCCTTCTCCATCCCCTCCATCCACCCCTTGTAGAACTTCCCGTCCGGGCTGTTCAGCCACTCGTTGTACTTGGCCGAGCCCGGCGGCATGTCCGCGACCTTGCCCGGGACCGTCGTCGCGGTGGCCAGGGACGTGGCGAAGCCGCGTTCCAGGGCCGCGTAGTCGTCCTTGTGGGACTTGTCGGAGAGCGACCAGTCGTTCACGTGCATGGTGAACTTGATCGCGCCGTCCGGGCCCAGGCTCTGCAGCAGGGTCTGGGTGAAGATCTTGTCGTGGGCGTTGTCCCGGAAGAGCGACTCGGCCTCGGCCAGTTCCTCGGGGGTCAGCTTCTTGCCGTCGTTGACCTTGTCGGCCAGCTGGATCATGGCCTGGGCCTCGTAGTACTCCACGTCGCCGTTGGCCTTGGCGTTGAAGCCGTTCATCGAGTCGTCCAGCAGGTCGGTGTCGCGGCCCACCGCTTCCAGGGCGGTCCTCACCCCTTGATCGGCCTCGTTCATCGCCGACACCACCTGGTCGATGTGCTGGGACCAGGAGTTCTCCTCATCGCGCAGCTTCGGGTCGTGCCGGATGGTGTCGCCCGCCGCCGCGCTCACCGTGCTGTAGTCGAAGCTCGCCACGCCCGCCTCGGAGACCTTCATCCCGGCTTTGACTGCGTCGTCCCTCGCGGACTCCACCTTCTTCTTCAGATCCACGAACTGGGCGTAGGCGTCTCGCAGCAGCGAGGCGACGGCCTTGGCCTCGATCTGCGCCGCCGCGTACTGACCGCGCGTCTTCGTGAAGTTCGGCCGCGAGTAGACCGACGCCTCCCCGGTCCAGGTGCCGTCCAGGCTCACGCTCTGGACCTGGCTCTTGTACCGGTCCTCCAGCTTCTTGAACTCCGCCGCCATGTCGTCCCACTTGGCGGCGGCCGTGTTGAGCTGCGATAAGTCGGTCTTCATGATCTGTTCGTAGGTCGGCATGTCGGGGCTCCTACGGTTGCTGCGGCGAGATCTGGTTGAGCTGGGACGGCTTGACCAGCGGGGCGAAGTCGTTGCCCACCGAGATGTCGTTGGTGAAGAACAGCCTGTTCGTTTCGCGCAGCGCGGACTTCTCCCCGGCCAGCCGGCCGAGCAGCGCCATGACCGACTTCCACCAGGCCTCCTGGGCCTTGGTCAGCCCGGCCGCCGTGGCCCAGCCGTCGAACGCCTTGACCGCCGTGATGCTCGTCTCGTCCGCCCAGACACCGGCCCTCCTGGTGTTGGGCTCGAAGTCCGTCTCTATGTCGTTGGCGGCGGCCATCTTGCGCGCGGGGCTGGAGTTCAGGTCCTTGTCACCGCCCGGCGACGGCGGGAAAGGCCCGTCGTACGCACCGTTGAGCCGCGTGCTCACCGGCTGTCGCGCCGCTGCCGCCTTGCTCGACACCCACTCCTCGTCAAAGCCCATGGACGACCCCTCCCCCGGGTCCGGCGATCACCTTCGCATCGTAACTACCGCGCGTGGAGCGCATGTTGAGATTGACGCCGTCCTGACAATCCCGGTTCCGCCCCGGCCCCCGGAGTCCCCGCAGATCCTCCGTCCGACCAGCCGTCAGACCAGCCGTCGAGCCGTCGCCCAGCGCGTCAGCTCATGGCGGTTGGACAGCTGGAGCTTGCGCAGCACCGCCGAGACGTGCGACTCGACCGTCTTGACGGAGATGAACAGCTGCTTGGCGATCTCCTTGTACGCATAGCCGCGCGCGATCAGCCGCAGTACCTCCCGCTCACGCTGGGTGAGGCGGTCCAGGTCCTCGTCGACCGGCGGCGCGTCCGTCGACGCGAAGGCGTCCAGGACGAAGCCCGCGAGCCGCGGCGAGAACACCGCGTCGCCCTCCTGGACCCGGAAGATCGAGTCGACCAGGTCCGTACCCGTGATCGTCTTGGTGACGTAGCCGCGGGCGCCGCCCCGGATCACCCCGATCACGTCCTCCGCCGCGTCCGAGACGGACAGCGCGAGGAAGCGCACCGGATTCTCCGCGGCCGCCATCAACGGGGCCGAACGGCGCAGGACTTCCACGCCGCCGCCGCCCGGCAGATGGACGTCGAGGAGGACGACCTCCGGCCGGGTCGCCGTGATGACCGTGATCGCCTGGTCCACGTCGGCCGCCTCCCCGACGACCTCCACGCCCGTCTCCTCGGTACGGCCGATCTCCGCCTGGACGCCCGTGCGGAACATGCGGTGGTCGTCGACCAGGACGACCCGCACCCGCCGCTCGGCACCGCCCTGGGCTCCCTGGGTCTGCTCCATCGTCATCCGTCCGCCCTCTCCATCTCCAGCTCGACCTCGGTGCCCCCACCGGGCACCGAACGCAGCCGCGCCGTTCCGCCGTTGCGCTGCATCCGGCCGATGATCGATTCTCGTACGCCCATGCGGTCGTCCGGCACCGCGTCCAGATCGAAGCCGGGGCCCCGGTCCCGTACGGACACGAAGACCGTACGGCCCTCGACCTCCGCGAAGACCTGGACCGCGCCGCCCTCGCCACCGTACTTGGCGGCGTTCACCATCGCCTCGCGCGCGGCCTGCACCTGTGCGGACAGCCCCTCGTCGAGCGGGCAGTCGCCGACGACCACGACCTCCAGCGGCACACCGTGCTTGTCCTCGACCTCGGCCGCGGCCTTCTTCACCGCCTCGGCCAGGGTCTCCGGCTCCTCCGACTCGTCCTTGCCCGTGCCCCCCGGCTTGTAGAGCCAGGCCCGCAACTCGCGCTCCTGGGCGCGGGCGAGGCGCCGCACCTCGCCCACGTTCTCCGCGTTGCGCTGGATCAGCGTGAGGGTGTGGAGCACCGAGTCGTGCACATGGGCGGCGACTTCCGCGCGTTCCTGGGCGCGGATGCGCATCAGGCGCTCCTCGGAGAGGTCCTGGGTCATCCGGACGAGATAGGGGCCCGCCAGCAGGGCTATGCCCGCGATGACAGCGAGCGCGGCCGTCAGTACGTTGCCGAGCTGGGCGGCCGAGCCGCGCACCACCACGAACCCGGTGAAGCCCGCGCCGACCAGCGCCACTCCGGCCAGCCCCCGGGCCAGCGGCAGCAGCCGGCTGCGCCGGGCGCCCTCGGTCCAGCGGGCCCGCCGGGCGTTGTCCGCCTGGCGCCACACCAGGACCACTCCGGCGCCGACCAGCAGCGTCGGCCAGATGTACGGACTGGCCCAGCCGCCCACGTTCACATTGCCCGCGAAGATCGCCGCGCCGATGCAGAGCGCGATCAGGGCGACGACCTGGCCCTTGTCGGGCTTGCGCAGCCGTCGGCGGCCGTCGGGGCTGACCTCGAACGCCGAGCGCGGCTCGGCGGCCGTACCGCCCAGACCCAGCGGCACCACGAACCAGAACACCGCGTACAGCAGCGCCCCCAGCCCGTCGATCATGAACAGGCCGAGGAAGACGATCCGCACCCAGACGACCGGCAGCCCGAGGTGTCCGGCGAGACCGCGCGCCACGCCACCGAGCATCCGCCCCTCGGCCGAGCGGTAGAGCTTGCGCACGGGGGGTTCGTCGGCCTCGGGGGGCGCGGTTCGGGAAGCGGCGACTGGCATGGACCGATCGTCACACGTCCGTGCGGGTGCGGGCATCAGGGTAAGCCCCCAGGACGCCCCTGATCCGCGATCCCCGCACGGGGGAGCCGGGATCCCCCGTGCGGGGGAAGCCCCACCCCCGCATCAGGGGCAATCTCAGGGAGAGGCCAGGGTCGGGGCGGGTGCCGGACCCGCGGACCGCCCGTCACCATGGAGGCATGACTCAGCCGACCGAGACCCCCGTCGCGCCACCGGACCCGGATCCGGACCCGGCGCCCGCCGCGCAGCCGCGCCGCAGCGGTCACAACAAGGTGATCGGCGGCGTCTGCGGCGGGCTCGGGCGGTACTGCGACATCGACCCGGTGATCTTCCGGATCGCGTTCGGCGTGCTCACCGTCGTCAGCGGCCTCGGCCTGGTCTTCTACGGGTTCGGCTGGCTGCTGCTCCCGCTGGACGACGAGGACGAGAACGAGGCCCGGCGGCTGCTGTCCGGGCGGGTCGAGGGCCCGGCGCTGGCCGCCGTGCTGATGGCGCTGGCGGGCTGCGGGATCTTCCTGTCCATGCTGAGCAACGGCTCGGTGATGAGCTTCGCCTGGCTGCTGACGCTGGCCGTCGCGGGCATCGGCGTATGGTCCCAGCGCCGCTCGGCCACGCCGCCGGACGCCCCGCCGGTCACGGCGGCCGCCCAGACGGCGGCCGGGGGCTCCTCCCCGGCCTTCGGCCCCGGGACGGCCCCGCCCGAGACCAAGGCGCCGCCCACGCCCGTCTCGCCCTCCTGGTGGCGCGACCCGATCGTCAAGGACGGCACCACGGGCCCGGTCGGCACCGGCTATCTGTGGGGTGCCGAAGGCGCCGACGCGGCGCCCGCGTTCGGGGCCGGGGCGCGCGCCAAGAAGGCGGACCGGGCCAAGAAGGCGGCCGACCGGGCCACCCGGGGCCCGCGTTCCATCGGCGGGTTCGTCTTCCTGCTCGCGCTGCTCGCGGGCGGCGTCGGCACCGCGGGCGCCTGGCGGCACCAACCGCTGGGCACCGCGCTCCAGATCGGCCTCACCGCGGCCCTCGTGGTGTTCGGCCTCGGCCTGCTGATCAGCGCGTTCGTGGGGCGCACCGGGTTCGGCACGCTGTTCATGGCGGTGCTCACGGCCGCCCTGCTCGCCGGGGCCTCGGCCATGCCCAAGAACATCACCACCCAGTGGACCAGGACCGACTGGACCCCGGCCGCCGCAGCGGACGTACAGCCGTCGTACGCATTGGGCTCGGGCGAGGGCACCCTCGATCTGAGCAAGGTCGTGGTGCCCGTGGGGCAGAGCGTGAAGACACGCGCCGAGGTCGGCGCGGGGCGGCTCAAGGTCGTCGTGCCCCTGGGCGCGACCGTGAAGGCGCACATCGTGGTGGGCGTCGGCGACGTACAGCTGCCGACTGAGAAGCCGGAGGACGTCGACATCGAGCCCAACCAGAAGAAGACCGTGACCCTCCCGCCGCCCGCCGGGGCGAAACCGGCCGGGACACTGGAGCTCGATCTGCACGTCTCCATCGGCCAGGCGGAGGTGGACCGTGCCGCGTCATGAGTTCCGTCCCGGACGGCTGATCGCGGGGGCGGTGATGGTGGCCACCGCCGTCCTGTTCGCGGGCGACGCGGCCGACGCGTGGCAGACGCCCTGGTACGCGGTGATCCCGCTGGTCTGCGGCGGGCTCGGCCTCGCCGGACTCGCCAGCTGGGTCGCCTACGGGGTGCGCAAGCGGCGCCGCGACGCCAGCCAGGCGTCGGCGGACAGCAGCGGCGTCCCGGCGAGCACCAGCGGCAGCCAGGCCATCAGGTAGGCCAGGTCGTTGCCGTAGTAGTACGGCGTGGTCGCCCAGCTCACGGTCAGCCACAGGCTCAGCGAGATCAGCGCGCCGCCGGTCGCCGCGAGCCGTCCGAACAGGCCGACCAGGATGCCGATTCCGGCGGCGATCTCGCCGATGGCGATGGCGTACCCGAAGCCGGCCGGGCTCTTCAGGGCGAGGTCGACGAGGGCGGGGATCGCGGAGCTGTCGCGCACCGAGTGCATCAGCTCCCCGATCGAGCCGCTGCCGCTCGCCTTGAGGGTGGTGGTGCCGCCGGTGAGCTTGTCGAACCCGGCGTAGACGAAGGTGACGCCGAGGAAGACGCGCAGCGGCAGCAGCGCGTACCTGCCGGCGGTCTCCTTCAGGCCGCGCAGGCCGCCGGAGCCTCCGCCGGTGGCCGCCCCGCCTCGCGTCCGGTGGAGATTTCCGTGTGCCATCGCCGTTCCCGCCTTCCGTAACCCCTGTCACCTGACCATACGTACGGGAGCGGTGCGCGGCTCAACCGGTTCACCCCTCAACTGGTTTCCCTGAGTGGCGGCGCCAGTTCGGTCGGTGAGGTCGGTTCGGCCGGTGGCGTCGGCTCAGTCGCCGGTGACGTCGATCACGACCCGGTTCGTCTCGACGCCCGCGGCCGTGACCACCCGCACCTCCACCCGGCCCGGCTCGACGTCCACCGGGACCGGCACGGTCAGCACGGTGTCGCTGGGGTTGGCGAAGCCGCCGGTGACCGGGATCAGCGGCACATGGACGTGGACCGCGCCGATCCGCACGACCATCCGGGCGAGGCGGTCGGGGGTGCCCGCTCCGGGCGGCACGAATCCGGCGCCGCGGATCTCGATGTCGTCACCGGTACGGATCGGCGCGTCCAGATCGCCCGCCTCGCGCGCCCGGACCACCGAGAGCACGACGGGACGACCGCCTTCGGCGTACTTCCCGGCGAAGTACGTCAGCGCGGACACGGCCACCAGGAAGGCCAGCGCCCACGGCAGATCGGGCAGCCGGTCGGGCCGCCGGGCCAGCCGTACGGCGGCGAACAGCACGGCGACCGTGGAGACCAGGACGTACTGGACGTCCGCGAAGCTGCCGCGCCCGGCGTCGTCGGTGAGCAGGTCGGCGGCGCGCGGCCGCTCCGCGCGTACCTTCTGCAGCCGCTGCCCCGCGATGCGTACGGCCACCACCCGGCGCACCACCACGGTCACCGCGCTGACCAGCGCGACCACCGCCAGCAGGCCCGCGCCGCGGGAGAGCCCGAGGCCTTCGATCAGCGCGTCGCGCTCCTTCACCCCGGACGCCCCGGCCAGCCGCACCGCGAGGAGGAGCACCGCGAAGGCCACGAGCAGCACCCAGGCGGCGGCGACCGCGCGCGAGGTGGAGAGCCGGTTGTCCTCGCCGACGACGGGCGCGAGCAGTCCGCCGCGCGCCCGGTGCAGCCACGCCGCGCCGGTCAGCGCGACCGCCACGGCCAGGGCGGCGAGCAGCCCGGCCGTCCTGGCGTGGCTCCAGCCGGCGCCGATCGCGGTGAAGGCCTCCACGAGCGCCAGCACGGCGACGCTCCCCCACACGGTCACGAGGGTGGCCAGCAGCACCGCGGCCGGCCAGGCCTGCCCCGCCTCCCGGCCGCGTTCGGCGAGCGCCCGGGCGGACTGGGTGAGCTCGTCCGACACCCACTGGCGGGACGCCCCGGCGGAGTGCGCGACGGCGGCGGGCAGCCCTTCTCCGGCGGCCAGCCCGTCGCGCTTGGCCAGGAACGCCGCCACCGCGCGCCGGTGGCCGTTCCGCGTCCCGGGACCGCAGTCACCACCGCATTGCCGAGCCTCCTGCACCGCCACGGAAATCTCGCCCTTCCCTCAAGTCATGTCGACTGTCAGGGAATTGTGCCGTACGAATAGCGTCCCACGGTCGACAGGGGCACGCGGCGCGAGTGATTGACGCACCATCAAATTGACGTACTACGACAGCAGTTCGGGCTCCGACCCGCTGATCTGGTGCCACAGCGGCTGGTAGTTGATCCACGCGACCAGGTCGCTGCCCAGCTGGTCGCGGGTGGCGACCGCGTCCCGGCGGTCGATGAGCACCGGCTTCCCGGCCGCCCGCGCGGCCAGCTGCACCTCGCTGCACCGCTCCATCGAAAGGAACCACCAGGCCGCCGCGTCCACCGAGTCCCCCACGGTCAGCAGCCCGTGGTTGCGCAGGATCACCGCCTTGTACGGGCCGAGCGCGGCCGCGATCCGGCGCCCCTCCTCGGCGTCGACGACGACTCCCGTATAGGCGTCGAACAGGGCGTGGTCCTCGAAGAAGGCGCAGGCCTCCTGGGTGTACGGCTCGATCAGATCGCCGAGCGCCGCCAGCGCACGCCCGTGCACCGAGTGGGTGTGCGCCACCGCGACCACCTCGGGGCGGGCCCGGTGCACCTGGGCGTGGACCGCGAAGGCCGCCTGGTTGACGTGGTAGCGGCCCTCGACGACCTGGCCCTCCCCGTTGACCATGACCAGCTCGCCCGCGGTGACCCGCGCGAACGGCACGCCGAACGGGTTCACCCAGTAGCAGTCCTCGAACTCCGGGTCGCGCGCCGAGATGTGCCCGGAGACCCCCTCCTCGCAGCCGGACCGAGCGAACAGCCGCAGGGCTCCCGCCAGCCGCTCCTTGCGGTGCTGCCGCTCCTCGGCCGGGGTGGCGTGGACGGGCGGCAGGGCGAAGTGGAGCCGGTCGACGGGTATCGGCGCGGGGGCGGGCCATTGCCCGGACGGCTGCGGGATCTCGGTCATGGCCGGAAGTTACCGCGCGGTTCGGCAGGTGAACAGAGTTATGCGATCGGGTGGTGCTGTCGTTCTTCGACTCGGGCCGTCGTGGGCTGGTCGCTCCCCCAAGTTCTCGGCTTCGCTCGAACAGGGGGGACCCCCATCGCGGCGGAGCCGCATATGGTCACGGCCCCGCGCCCCTGTGGGGCCCGCCCGCTTGAAGCGGATACGACGGCGCCGCCGCACCGGGAACCC
>NZ_JBHWUR010000081.1:0-33482 GCF_042737755.1 Streptomyces sp. NPDC059994 | reverse complement strand
CCCGGGCACTCCATGTGCCCGGGCCGCCCCACACTCACGTACGACCCCTAGGAGATCTTCACCGGGTTCACCACGTCCGCGACCAGCACGAGCAGCGTGAAGCAGATGAAGATCCCTGCCACCACGTACGCGACCGGCATCAGCTTCGCCACGTCGAACGGGCCCGGGTCGGGGCGCTTGAAGACGCGCGCGACCGTGCGGCGCAGCGACTCCCACAGCGCGCCCGCGATGTGCCCGCCGTCCAGCGGCAGCAGCGGCAGCATGTTGAAGAGGAACAGGGAGAGGTTGAAGCCCGCGACCAGGAACAGCATCATCGCGATCTGGTTCTCCGGCGGGATGTCCAGGGTGAACACCTCGCCGCCGACCCGGGCCGCACCGACGACGCCCATCGGGGAGTCGGCCTTGCGGTCCTCGCCGTTGAAGGCCGCGTTCCACAGGTCCGGGACCTTGGAGGGGATCGCGACCAGCGACTTCACCCCGGAGCGCATCATGTCGCCCATGCGGTCCACGGACTCGCCGAAGGACTGCTGGATGATGCCCGTGGCGGGGCTGAAGCCGAGGAACCCCGCCGAGGTGGTGCCGGAGGTGTAGTTGCCGGAGCCGTCGATCTTGGCGACGTCGTTCTTGATCAGACTGGCGTGCAGGTCGAGCGGCTTGCCGTCGCGCTGGACCGTGATGGTGGCCGGGCCGATGGTGTCGCGGATGTGCTTCTGCAGCGCCGACCAGTCGCCGACCTTCTCGCCGTTGAACGCGACGATCTTGTCACCGGCCTTCAGACCGGCCTGCTTGGCCGGGGCGACCGGGTCGGAGGCCTTGCAGCTGTCGCGCTGCTCCTTCTGCGAGATCACACAGTCGGAGACCTTGCCCACCTGGGTCGTCTGGGTGTTGACGCCGAACGTCATCATCACGCCGAAGAAGATCGCCACGGCGAGGATCAGGTTCATGAACGGCCCGGCGAACATCACGATCACGCGCTTCCACGGCTTGCGCGTGTAGAAGAGCCGCGTCTCGTCGCCCGGCTGGAGCTCCTCGAAGGCGGCCGAGCGGGCGTCCTCGATCATGCCGCGCCAGGGCGAGGTGGAGCGCGCCGTGATCCGCCCGTCCTCGCCGGGCGGGAACATGCCGATCATGCGGATGTATCCGCCGAGCGGGACCGCCTTTATGCCGTACTCGGTGTCGCCCTTCTTCCGCGACCAGATGGTCGGGCCGAAACCGACCATGTACTGCGGCACCCGGATGCCGAACATCTTGGCCGTGGAGAGGTGGCCCAGCTCGTGCCAGGCGATCGAGACGAGCAGGCCGACCACGAAGACGACTATGCCGAGAACCGTCATCAAAATCGTCATGCGCGCGCCTCCGCTGTCGCCTTCACCGCTAGTTCACGGGCCCGTGCCCGTGCCCAGGTCTCCGCTTCCAGGACGTCCGAGACCGTGAGGGAGGTTCCCTCGGCGGGGGTGCCGTGCTCGGCGACGACCTCTGTGACCGTATCCATGATTCCGTTGAAAGGCAGCCGTCCCGCGAGGAAAGCGTCCACGCACTCCTCGTTCGCGGCATTGAACACCGCCGGCGCCGTTCCGCCCAGCTCCCCCACGTGCCGGGCGAGTCCGACCGAGGGGAAGGCCTCGGTGTCGAGCGGGAAGAACTCCCAGCTCGACGCCTTGGTCCAGTCGAAGGCCGGGGCCGCGTCGGGCACCCGCTCGGGCCAGCCGATGCCGATGGCGATCGGGCCGCGCATATCGGGCGGGGTGGCCTGGGCGAGCGTGGAGCCGTCGGTGAACTCGACCATGGAGTGGACGTACGACTGCGGGTGCACGACGACCTCGATCCGGTCGAAGGGGATGTCGTACAGCAGGTGCGCCTCGATGACTTCGAGGCCCTTGTTGACCAGGGTGGCCGAGTTGACGGTGATCACCGGGCCCATGGCCCAGGTGGGGTGGGCCAGCGCGTCCTGGGGGGTCACATCGGCGAGCTCCGCGCGCGTACGGCCGCGGAAGGGGCCGCCGGAGGCGGTGACCACCAGCTTCCGTACGTCGGCGCGGGTGCCGGCGGCGAGGGACTGGAAGAGGGCGGCGTGCTCGGAGTCGACCGGGATGATCTGGCCCGGCTTCGCGAGCGCCTTCACCAGCGGGCCGCCGACGATCAGCGACTCCTTGTTGGCGAGCGCCAGGGTGCGGCCCGCCGTCAGGGCGGCCAGGGTGGGCGCGAGGCCGATCGAGCCGGTGATGCCGTTGAGGACGGTGTGGCAGTCGGAGCCGGCGAGCTCGGTGGCCGCGTCGGGTCCGGCCAGGATCTCCGGGACGGGCTGGGAGCCGTACTGCTCCTTCAGCGCCTCGCGCAGCGCGGGCACCGCGTCCGGCCGGGCGACCGCGACCGTGCGGACCCGCAGCCGGCGCGCCTGCTCGGCCAGGAGCGCGACCCGTCCGCCCGACGCGGCGAGCGCGGTGACGCGGAACCGGTCGGGGTTGCGCAGCACCAGGTCGATGGCCTGGGTGCCGATGGACCCGGTGGAGCCGAGGACGACGATGTCCCGGCGGCCTTCGGCGGGATCGAAGGCGATGTGCGGGTCGGCGAGGGGGGCTGGGCTGTCGCTCATGCCCCCATTCTTGCCGCATCGGCTGTGCGCCGGGACAGCACTCCCCCGAGCCGGACCCGCGCGACGCGGTCCGGGGGCCGCCGGGGACACCGGGGAGCGGGGCTCCCCGGTGTCCCAACTGCCGGGCAGATTCAGCGGATCGGGCGGTGGACGTTGTCCCGTTTCGCCGGTCCGGGTGTCGCGTCCGCGATCCACGGGCCGTCGCCGGATGGGTCGATGACGCCCTCCTCCAGCCAGGTGTACGAACCGGCCAGGACGCCGGTGACGACCCTGCGGTCCAGGTCGTCGGTGTTGGCCCAGAGCCGCTCGAAGAGCTCGTCCACCCGGATCCTGGCCTGGCGGCAGAAGACGTCGGCCAGCTGGTGCGCCTCACGTCCGTGCTCGCCGGTGGTTCGCAGCAGCTCCGCCCGTACGCAGGCGGCGCTCATCGCGAACAGTTCGGCGCCGATGTCCACGATCCGGCCGAGGAAGCCCTGCTTGGTCTCCATCCGGCCCTGCCAGCGCGACATGGCGTAGAAGGTGGAGCGGGCCAGCTTGCGGGCGGACCGCTCCACGTACCGAAGGTGCTGGGCCAGGTCGCCGAACTCCTGGTAGGAGTGGGGGAGTTGGCCGGGACCGGAGAGCAGTTTGGGCAGCCAGCGGGCGTAGAAGGCGGCGGCGTTGGCGCCCGCCTTGGCCTTCTCCGGCAGCTTCTTGTCGGGGTCGATCAGGTCCCCCGCGACGGACAGATGGGCGTCGACGGCCTCCCGGGCGATCAGGAGGTGCATGATCTCGGTGGAGCCCTCGAAGATCCTGTTGATGCGCAGATCGCGCAGGATCTGCTCGGCCGGTACGGCCCGCTCGCCGCGGGCGGCCAGCGAGTCGGCGGTCTCGAAGCCGCGTCCGCCGCGGATCTGGACCAGCTCGTCGGCCATCAGCCAGGCCATCTCCGACCCGTACAGCTTGGCGAGCGCGGCCTCGATGCGGATGTCGTTGCGGTCCTCGTCGGCCATCTGCGAGGAGAGGTCGAGCACCGCCTCCAGGGCGAAGGTGGTGGCCGCGATGAACGAGATCTTGCTGCCCACGGCCTCGTGCTGGGCGATGGGCCTGCCCCACTGCTCGCGTACCGCCGACCACTCGCGGGCGATCTTCAGACACCACTTGCCCGCGCCGACGCACATCGCGGGCAGCGAGAGGCGGCCGGTGTTCAGCGTGGTCAGGGCGATCTTCAGACCGGCGCCCTCGGGGCCGATCCGGTGCGAGGCGGGGACGCGGACCTGGTGGAAGCGGGTCACGCCGTTCTCGATGCCGCGCAGGCCCATGAAGGCGTTGCGGTTCTCCACGGTGACGCCGGGCGAGTCGGCCTCGACGACGAAGGCCGTGATGCCGCCCTTGTGCCCCTCGGACTTCGGCACCCGGGCCATGACGACCAGCAGGTCCGCGACGACGCCGTTGGTGGTCCAGAGCTTCACCCCGTCGAGGACGTACGCTCCCCCGCTCTCGAAGTCGCTTGAGCGGGAGGTGCCCCCAGCCTCCGGGACCGCCGAGGTGGCGAGCCGGGCCGGGTCGGAGCCGACGTCGGGCTCGGTGAGCAGGAAGGCGGAGATGTCGGTACGGGCGCAGCGCGGCAGGAACGTGTCCCGCTGCTCCTGGGTACCGAAGAGTTTCAGCGGCTGCGGTACGCCGATCGACTGATGCGCCGAGAGCAGCGCGCCGATCGCGGGGCTGGCGGAACCGGCAAGGGCGAGCGCCTTGTTGTAGGACACCTGGGTGAGGCCGAGGCCGCCGTACTTGGTGTCGATCTTCATCCCGAGGGCGCCGAGCTCCTTGAGCCCGTTGATCACCTCGTCTGGGATCTTCGACTCGCGCTCGATGAGGGCGCCGTCGATCTTCGTCTCGCAGAAGTCCCGCAGCTTGGCGAGGAACGCCTCGCCGCGGTCCACGTCGTCCCTGGCGGGCAGCGGATGCGGATGGATGAGGTCGAGCCGGAAACGCCCGAGGAAGAGTTCCTTCGCGAAGCTCGGTTTGCGCCAGTCCTGCTCGCGCGCGGCTTCGGCGACCCGGCGCGCTTCGCGCTCCGAGACCTTCGGTGTGCCGTGTGGTGCGGTCATTGAGGGGTTCTCCTCGCCGCGACGTGTGCGGGGCGCGCACGCACCCCGTTACCGGACAGTGCTACTCGACCGTATGTACCCGATTCCGGGCGACCCGACCACCCCTGGGACGCTAAACGGCCGGAGCCCGCTGGTGGGCTCCGGCCGTCTGCGTACGTCCGTCCGTACGTCCTAGAGGGCGAGGCCCGTCAGGACGAGGACGCGCTCGTACGTGTAGTCGTCCATCGCGTAGCGCACGCCCTCGCGGCCGACGCCGGAGGCCTTGGCGCCGCCGTACGGCATCTGGTCCGCGCGGTACGAGGGGACGTCGCCGACGATCACGCCGCCGACCTCCAGGGCGCGGTGGGCACGGAAGGCGGTCTGCAGGTCGTGCGTGAAGACGCCCGCCTGGAGGCCGTACTTGGAGGAGTTGACGGCCGCGAAGGCCTCGTCCTCGCCGTCCACCTTGTGCACGGTGAGGACCGGTCCGAAGACCTCCTCGCAGGCGAGGGTGGTGTCGGCCGGGACCTCGGTGAGGACGGTCGGCGCGTAGGCCGCGCCGTCGCGCTTGCCGCCGGCGAGCAGCTTGGCGCCCGCCTGCACGGCCTCGTCGACCCAGGACTCGACGCGCTTGGCGGCGTCTTCGCTGACCAGCGGGCCGACGTCGGTGGACGCGTAGGACGGGTCACCGGTGACCTGCGCCTCGACTGCCGCGACGATCTTCGGCAGCAGCCGGTCGTACACGGTGGCGTCCGCGATCACGCGCTGCACGGAGATGCAGGACTGGCCGCCCTGGTAGTTGGAGAAGGTGGCGATACGGGTCGCCGCCCAGTCCAGGTCCGTTTCGCTCGCGAAGTCGGCGAGGACGACAGCCGCGCCGTTGCCGCCGAGCTCCAGGGTGCAGTGCTTGCGCGGCACCGAGTCCATGATCGCGTAGCCGACTTTGTCGGAGCCGGTGAACGAGATGACGGGGAGGCGCTCGTCCTGCACCAGCGCCGGCATCTTGTCGTTGGCGACCGGCAGGATGCTCCACGAGCCGGCCGGCAGCTCGGTCTCGGCGAGCAGCTCACCGAGGATGAGACCCGAGAGCGGGGTGGCCGGGGCGGGCTTGAGGATGATCGGCGCGCCGACGGCGATGGCCGGGGCGACCTTGTGGGCGCACAGGTTCAGCGGGAAGTTGAACGGCGCGATGCCGAGGACGACGCCCTTGGGGAAGCGGCGGGTCAGGGCGAGCCGGCCCACGCCGCCGCCGTCGGTGTCCAGGCGCTGGGCCTCGCCGCCGTTGAACCGCCGGGCCTCCTCGGCCGCGAAGCGGAACACCGACACGGCACGGCCGACCTCGCCGCGGGCCCACTTGATGGGCTTGCCGTTCTCGGCGGAGATGAGCTGGGCGATCTCCTCGGTGCGCTCGGCGAGGCGCTTCGAGACGTGGTCGAGGGCCGCGGCGCGTACGTGCGCGGGGGTCGCGGCGAACTCGTCGACCACGGCGTGCGCGGCCGCGACTGCCTCCTCGACCTGAGCCTCGGTCGGCACGCTCACCTCGCCGACCAGCCGCCCGTCCCAGGGAGAGGTGACGTCGAAGCTGTCCTCACCGGTGGCCTGGCGGCCGGCGAGCCAGAAGGCGTGGGTGGAAGTCATGACGAATCCCGGCCCTTCCGAGGTAGTGGGTCTACTGTCCCTCCCACCGTAGGCCGGACCGGCCGGGTCGGCGTTTGTCCGGGGTGGAGTGGTGGGGGTGGGGGGTGCGCCGGTTTGGAGGGCGGGTGGTCTGGCCCGGTGTTCGTCTGCGGGTCATGGGTGGCTGATCGCGCAGCTCCTGACGGAGCCCTTCGGGAGGGGGTCGGGATTCGTCTGCGGGCCCGGTGGGGGCTGGTCGCGCGGTTCCCCGCGGAGCCCTCCGGGAGGGGGCGGGATTCGCCTGCGGGCCCGGTCGGGGCTGGTCGCGCAGTTCCCCGCGGAGCCCTCCGGGAGGGGGCGGGATTCGCCTGCGGGCCCGGTCGGGGCTGGTCGCGCGGTTCCCCGCGCCCCTTCTTGGCCCGGTGTTTGTCTGCGGGCCGGTGGGGGCTGGTCGCGCAGTTCCCCGCGCCCCTTAAGGCAGAACGGGGCCCGGCCAAAATTCAGCCCCTCCGGCGTTTGAGGAGCGGGGGCCGGGGCGGAGCCCCGCAGCGGCGGCGGGGGCGCAACCCAGGTAGCCCACCCACCCCTGCGCCGGGGTCCGGGGCGGAGCCCCGAAAGTGGGGTGCGGGGGGCGGAGCCCCGAAAGCGGGTTGCGGGGCGCGGAGGCCTCGCCAGAGGTGCAGGGGGCGCGGAGGTCCCGCCCGGGGTACAGGGGCAGGCCCCACCCAGGGTGCAGGGGGGCACGTCCCGCCCGGGGTACAGGGGCAGGCCCCACCCAGGGTGCAGGGGGGCAAGCCCCACCCAGGGTGCAGGGGGGCAAGCCCCACCCGGGGTACAGGGGGGCAAGCCCCACCCGGGGTACAGGGGGGCAAGCCCCACCCAGGGTGCAGGGGGGCACGTCCCGCCCAGGGCGCAGGGGGACAGGTCCCGCCCGGGGTGCAGGGGCGGAGCCTCCGCCAGCGGGTGCGGGGGCGCAGCCCCGCCCGGGGTCCGGGGGCGCAGCCCCCGGGAGAACCGCCTCAACCACCCACCCACCCCCGGAGGGTTCAGGGAACGGGCGGGGTGGGGAAAGATCACCCGCCCTGCGAACCCGCCTTCAGCGCCAGCCAAAGCTCCATCCGCACATCCGGATCGTCCAGGGACCGCCCCAGGATCTCCTCCACCCGCCGCATCCGGTACCGCAGCGTATGCCGGTGCACCCCCAGATCCGCCGCCGCCGCGTCCCACTGACCGTGCCGCGACAGCCACGCCCGCAACGACGCCACCAGATCCCCCCGCCCGGTCGCGTCGTGCTCGTACAGCGCCCGCAGCATCCCGTCCGCGAACGCCCGTACCGCGTCGTCCGCGAGCAGCGGCACCAGCGAGCCCGCCACCAGCTCCTCGTGCTCGACGAGCGGCCGGCCCCGCCGCCGCGCCACCGACAGCGACTGCTCGGCCTGCTTGTACGCGGACGCCGCCGCGATCGGCCCGGCCGGGGCGGACAGGCCGATCACCAGCTCGGCGCCCTCCTCCGGCGCGAAGGAGACGCAGGCGGCCACCGCGTCGCCGCCGTCCGCCGCCAGGACCACGAGCCGGTCGCCCTCGGGGACCACCAGGACCGCCTCGCCGGAGCGCGCCGCCGCCGACTCCATCGCCTCGGCGAGCGCCCCGAGGTCGGCCGACTCCCCCACGGCTTCCGCGATGGCGAGCCGGAAGGGGGCATCGAGGAGGCCGCCGTACAGATCGCCCGCCACCGCCCGGGCATGGTCCTGCTGCCCGGAGAGCAGCATCCGCAGCACCGCCGCGCCCAGGCGCTGCTCGGCCAGTTGCAGGGCCCGCGACCGCTCGGTGGTCAGGGTCAGCAGCGCGACCGCGGAGTGCACCGCGTACCGCTCGGCGGTACCGAGCGGCGCCCCCGTGCCGACCGCCAGCGCCCCCCGCACCCGCCGCCCGGTGCCGAGCGACTGGAGCTCGACGCGGTCGTCCGAGCGGTCGTCGGAGCCGCCGACCACGGCGCTGGCCGGGGCGGCCCGGTCACGCAGCCGGGCCACGTCGGCGGTGAGCCGGGCCGCCCGGCGCCCCGCCCACTCCGGCTGTACCGCGACCACCGCGCCCGCCGTGTCGTACAGCGCGGCCCATCCGTCCACGTGCGCCGCGAGCCGGGCGAGCAGCTCGCCGGGGCCCGCGAGCGCGGCCCGCGTCAGTTCGCGCTGGGCCTCGAAGCCCGCCGTGACCGCCCGGTACTGGTCGGCCGAGATGGCCGCGGAGACGGCCTTGGAGATCGCCAGGAACGGGGTGCGGCGCGGCACCTCCAGAAGGGGGAAGTCCTCCTCGCGGGCCGCGTCGAGCAGCGCGTCCGGCACCGTCTCGTAGTTGACGCCGACGGCGAAGCCGAGCCCGACGACCCCGGCGCCGGAGAGCCTGCGCACATAGCGCCGCATCGCCTGCGGGTCCTCGGCGTCCAGTGTCATCGCGGTGATGAGGAGGAGCTCGCCGCCCTCCATGTACGGGACGGGGTCGGCGAGCTCGCTGACGTGCGCCCAGCGCACCGGCGTGTCCAGCCGGCCCTCGCCCGCGCGCACGGTGAGTTTCAGCGCCGAGTGCTGGACGAGGGAGGCGAGGGTGGGCGGCATGGGGGGATTCGACGACCTTCGAGGGTACGAGGGGAAATACGCCGTCCCGTATGAACGGCGCACCTCGATTCTGCCAGGACGGCGGGGTCACGGCGCCCGCCGTGACCCCGCCGCGTCGCCCGTCTCAGCCCCGCAGGTCCACCAGGAGCGGCGGCGCGTGCTCGCCCCCGACGTCGGTGAGGGAGAGCACCGCGTGCCCGGCGGGCACCTGGTGGGCGAGCTGGGAGGCGGACCAGCGTTCCCGCTCGACCTTGCGCACGGTGACCGCGTCCCGGGTCACCGGCTTGCCCGTGGCCAGCTTGCGCAGCGAGTGCAGCGCCCGGGTCAGCGGCTGGTCGGCGAAGACCGCGTGCTTGGCGACCTCCGTCGTCTCGACCCACTCGGTGCCCCACAGCTGCGACAGGAGCTGCCCGTCCCAGGTGGTGACCCCGCAGAACGCCATGTGGCAGCCGACCGCCGCGAGCAGCGAGGTGTGCAGCCGTTCGGGCACGTCACCGAGCGCGCGCAGGGTGAGCACCACCCCGGCGTTGGCCTGCCGCAGCCGTTGCAGGGCCCGGACGGAGCCCGCGGTCACCGCGTGCGTGGCGTCGTCCAGGACCAGGCAGGCGAACAGGGAGCGGTCCTGGCGGGCCACCGCGTTCGTGGTGAACTGGGCGAGCAGCAGCCGGTTGAGGAGCCGCGCCGCCTCCGGGTGCGCCCGCTCGGGCAGGTCGACCCGCACCCGTACGGGATGTTCCAGGGCGCGCAGCGAGAACGGGCGGCTGTGGCCGGTGGTGTCGAAGAAGGCGGCGAAGGCGGGCCGGTCCAGACAGGCGAGGCGGTCCGCGAGGACGAGGCCCGGGTCGCCGGGGATGTCGGCCTGCCGGGCGCGCGCGTCCAGTTCGCGGTGGAGCGCGGGGTGCGCCCGGCGGTCGAGGTCGGCGCGGAGCTCGTCCAGCGCGCCGCCCGAGCCGTCCAGGAGCTCGCGCAGCCGGGGTACCGAGGGGAAGCGGCCGTATGCCGCCCGGTAGGGCCCCAGGAGCTGGGCGAGCGCGGTCGCGGCCCGGCGGACGTCGGCGTCGGGCAGGTCCCCGGCGCAGGCCTCCGCGAGCAGGGCGGCGGCCTCGTCGGGGTCGACGGTGCCGCCGTAGAGGTCCAGGTCGTACGCGGAGGCCGGGTCGCCGGGCCGCACGATCACGTCGTACGCCTCATCCGCGCCCAGCGGCGTGCCCGCGGCGCCGACGGCGACCACGGCGGCCTGCCCGGCGAGCGCCTGGAGCGCCAGCGATTCCACCACGGGCCGCACCAGATGCCGGGTCTTGCCCGCGCCGGAGGGGCCGAGGGCGAGCAGCGAGGTGCCGAGCGCCGCCGGGTCGACGGCCGCGCCCGCGCCCCGGCGGGCGGGCGGGTTGTTCTCCAGGTCCGCGAACCGGCCGATCCGCACCTGGGAGGTGAGCAGGTCGTGGGTGGCGGCGCGGGCGGGCAGGTCGCGGTCGCCGGAGGGGTGCAGGCACGCGCGTGAGCCGTCGCGGAGCACCGCGTCCGTGAACGCGGGGAGCCGGGCCGGGTCGGCGACCACCGATGTCCAGGCACGGCGCACGCGCGCGCAGTCCACGTCGTTCATCCGGCCGCTCTCAGCGTCGGCGGCCAGCCGGTCGGCGGCCGCGTGCTGGCCCGCCTCGCGCAGCTGGGGCCAGTCGGCGGGGCTCCGGTCGGCGGGAGCGCCGGCGGGTGCGGCCGTCGCACCCGCCGGTGCCCGGCCGGTGCGCTCGCGGAAGAGCCCGAGCCAGTCGCCCGCCCGGCCGCAGACCCACAGCGCGGCCACCACTACCACTACGTGGTAGACGGTGGTCACCGTGTCGGTGGCGTCCTTGGTGGCCACCGGGTCGTCGCTGAAGATCCACGAGTGCGGCACCACGCCGAAGGCCAGCGAGTAGAACGGCAGCCAGTCGTCGGCCCAGATCACGAACCACGCCAGGGCGACGGCGACCAGCGCGGTGCGCACCGCGCGGGCGGGCTGCGGGTGGTCCACCGCGTACCGCCTGAAGACCTCGCGCCAGTTGCCGAAGTGGCCGAAGACGTAGATGACCGCGGCCGCGACCAGGCTGTTGTAGGCGGCGAGCGCGGTCAGCGCGGCCGGTGGCCTGCGGTGCAGCCCCCACCAGTCGGACGGTGTGAACAGTTCGAGCGGCACCATCCGGTGCGGGACGTAGCCGTTGCGCCACAGCGACCACACCAGGACGGCCGCGAGCAGCGCGATCACCGCGCCGCTGAGCAGCGCCCGGTCCGGCACCCGGTGGACGGCGTCGGTGGGGCGCGGCCGGTGCCCGTACCGCCACAGCCCCGGCTCGGCGACCGCGCGCGGGGTCCGCAGCCACTCGCCCAGCGGCGGCCGCCCGGGAGGCCGGGCGGGCTGCGGCGGGAAGGCGGGCGGCAGCGCCGGGACGGGCGGCGGCGCGGCAGGGCGCGGCACCGACCGCGCCTCGGTGCCCCGTGCGTCGTGCGTGCCTTCGGTGTCCATCGACCCTTGCCCCCTGACCAGCCAGGTCCGTAACCGAGTCCAGCGGCCAATCTAAACGGAACCGACGAACTACGGGGCGTAGCGCGCGCCTGTTTGGGCCCGGTCTTTGTCCGCGGGCCGGTGGGGGGCTGGTCGCTCCCCCAAGTTCTCGGCTTCGCTCGAACAGGGGGGACCCCCATCGCGGCGGAGCCGCAACTGTCACCGCCCCGCGCCCCTGAGATGCGCCCCTTCGGGGCGCCCAGGCCGTGCAGCGGCATTCGTAGGGGCGCGGGGAACTGCGCGACCGGCCACGGACAACCGGCACACGACCACGCATCCCACGCGAGGCGTGCTGCTATGTCCGCGAAGGACAACGACACACCTTCACCACTCCCTAACGGAGCATGCCCGCACCCCGCGCCGGGCCCTAGCCTGCGAAGAAAGCCAAGGAAGCGTCCAAAACCCCCGCGTCCGAAGACGCAGATCACCCAGGAGCCCTCATGACCGCGATTCCGCAGGAGCGCCGCATCGTCACCGCGATCCCCGGCCCCAAGTCGCAGGAGCTGCAGGCCCGCCGCCTCGCCGCGGTCGCCGCCGGCGTGGGCTCCACCCTGCCGGTCTTCACCGCGCGCGCGGGCGGCGGCATCATCGAGGACGTCGACGGCAACCGTCTGATCGACTTCGGTTCCGGCATCGCCGTGACCTCGGTCGGCGCCTCCGCCGAGGCCGTCGTACGCCGCGCCGCCGCGCAGCTCGCGGACTTCACCCACACCTGTTTCATGGTCACGCCGTACGAGGGTTACGTCGAGGTCGCCGAGGCCCTCGCCGAGCTCACCCCGGGCGACCACGCCAAGAAGTCCGCCCTGTTCAACAGCGGCGCCGAGGCCGTCGAGAACGCGGTCAAGATCGCCCGTGCGTACACCAAGCGCCAGGCCGTCGTCGTCTTCGACCACGGCTACCACGGCCGTACCAACCTGACGATGGCGCTGACCGCCAAGAACATGCCGTACAAGAACGGCTTCGGCCCGTTCGCGCCCGAGGTCTACCGCGTCCCGGTCGCCTACGGCTACCGCTGGCCGACCGGTCAGGACAACGCCGGTGCCGAGGCGTCCGCCCAGGCCATCGACATGATCAACAAGCAGATCGGCGCCGACAACGTCGCCGCGATCATCATCGAGCCGGTCCTCGGCGAGGGCGGCTTCATCGAGCCCGCCAAGGGCTTCCTGCCCGCGATCGCGCAGTTCGCCAAGGACAACGGGATCGTCTTCGTCGCCGACGAGATCCAGTCCGGCTTCTGCCGCACCGGCCAGTGGTTCGCCTGCGAGGACGAGGGCATCGTCCCGGACCTGATCACCACCGCCAAGGGCATCGCCGGCGGTCTGCCGCTCTCCGCCGTGACCGGCCGCGCCGAGATCATGGACGCCGCGCACGCGGGCGGCCTCGGCGGCACCTACGGCGGCAACCCGGTGGCCTGCGCCGGCGCCCTCGGTGCGATCGAGACCATGAAGGAGCTCGACCTCAACGGCAAGGCCAAGCGCATCGAGGAGGTCATGAAGGGCCGCCTGTCCGCCATGGCCGAGAAGTTCGACATCATCGGTGACATCCGCGGCCGCGGCGCCATGATCGCCATCGAGCTGGTCCAGGACCGCGCCACCAAGGAGCCGAACGCGGCCGCCGCCGGGGCGCTCGCCAAGGCCTGCCACGCGGAGGGCCTGCTTGTCCTGACCTGCGGCACCTACGGCAACGTGCTGCGCTTCCTGCCGCCGCTGGTGATCGGCGAGGACCTGCTGAACGAGGGCCTCGACATCATCGAGCAGGCCTTCGCCGCGCTCTGATCGCCGGGCCGGAGGTCCGGCCTGTGAAGAACGTGTGGGGGGCCGATGGCGGGATGGAGATCCGGCTGTCGGTCCCCCACCCACTGCCGTACGGTTTCTGCAGATGGGAGAAACACCTCGCCCGCAGGAGACTGCGGGCGGCTCCAGGGCGGCGCGTCCCCAGCCTCGTTCTGGTCGTGCCCTGGCGCACACCACCGGTGCTTCTGGCTCCGGAACTCCTCACCGATCGGATGGCCGTCCGCCCCACACCCCCCGGGGCGCACGGCACACCGGTCAAGCCGGCCGCCCCGGAACCTCCCCCCCTGTTCCGGGGCGGCCGGCTTTCCTCTTCACGGCCTCCGCCGCCCTCGCGGCGCTCTTCTCCCTCCTGACCTGGCAGGTCGTCGCCGACGGCCCACTGCGCCGGCTCGACGAGCGCGTCGGCGGCCACCTCGCGTGCCGGGGCCCTCAGGACGTGGCCCAGGTCCTGGCCGATCTCGGCTCGATGCCGGTCGCCCTGCCGGTGCTCGCGCTCGCCCTCGGGTACGCGGTGTGGCGCGGCGCCCGGCTGGACGCGCTGATCGCGGCCGTCTCGATGGCCCTGGTCCCCGCACTGGTCGTGCCGCTGAAGATCTGGACCGACCGCGCGGGCCCGCTCACCTCCGACTCCGGCTACTACCCGTCCGGCCACACGGCCACCGCGATGGTGGCGTACGGCGGCGCGGCCCTGCTGCTCGCCCCGTACACCGCCCCGCGCCGCGCATGGATGATGCCCGCCGCCGCGGGCGTGCTCACCGCGGCGACGGGCATCGGTCTGGTGCTGCACGGCTACCACTGGCCCCTGGACGTGCTGGCGAGCGGCTGCCTGTGCGGGCTGCTCCTGCTGCTCAGCTCCATGGGTATGCGTCGAAGTTCTTCGAGAACTCCCCGCCGCTGAACCGGTCCCAGTTGACGGACCAGGTCATCAGGCCGCGCAGCCCCGGCCGGCTCCCATGGGTCTGGTACGAGCCGCAGTTCGCCTTCTTGGTGAGGCAGTCCAGCGCCTTGGTGACCTCGGCGGGGGCGGTGTAGCCGTTGCCCGCGTTGGTGGACGCCGGGAGGCCGATGGCGACCTGGTCGGGGCGCAGGGCCGGGAACATCCGGCCGGTGTCGCCCGCCACCGGGAAGCCGGTGAGCAGCATGTCGGTCATGGCGATGTGGAAGTCCGCGCCGCCCATCGAGTGGTACTGGTTGTCGAGGCCCATGATCGGGCCCGAGTTGTAGTCCTGGACGTGCAGCAGGGTCAGATCGTCGCGCAGGGCGTGGATCACCGGCAGATAGGCGCCGCAGCGCGGGTCCTGACCGCCCCAGGGGCCGGATCCGTAGTACTGGTAGCCGAGCTGCACGAAGAACGTCTCCGGGGCCATCGACAGCACGAACTTCGCCCCGTACTTGGCCTTCAGCGTCTTCAGCGCCGATATGAGGTTCACGACGACCGGCGTGGTCGGGTTGCGGAAGTCCGTGTCGCCGGTGTTCAGCGAGAGCGAGTGGCCCTCGAAGTCGACGTCCAGGCCGTCGAGTCCGTACTCGTCGATGATCTTCGAGACCGATGAGACGAAGGTGTCGCGGGCGGCCGTGGTGGCGAGCTGGACCTGGCCGTTCTGGCCGCCGATGGAGATCAGTACCTTCTTGCCCGCGGCCTGCTTGGCCTTGATGGCGGCCTTGAAGTCGGCGGCGGACTCGACCCCCGGGCACTGGCTCACCGGGCAGAGGCTGAACCGGATGTCGCCCGAAGTCACGGACGTCGGCTCGCCGAAGGCCAGGTCGATGATGTCCCAGGAGTCGGGGACGTCCGCCATCCGGGTGTAGCCGGAGCCGTTGGCGAAGCTGGTGTGCAGATAGCCGACGAGGGCGTGGGTGGGCAGACCGCCGCCCGGGTTGCCTCCTCCGCCGCTCGTGGTGGAGGCGGTGACGGCGGCGGACTTCGCGGACTCGCCGGCCGTGTTGGTGGCGGTGACCTGGAAGGTGTACGCGGTGGAGGCGGCCAGGCCCGTCACGTCGGCCGAGGTCCCGCTCACCGAGAGGACTTCGGAGCCGCCCTGGTAGACGTTGTAGCCGGTGGCGCCGGAGGAGGCCGCCCAGTTGAGGGCGATGCTGGAGGAGGTCGCGGAGCCCGCGGTCAGGGCGGTGGGGGCGGCCGGGAGCTGGGCGGGCCCGCCGCCGGGGCCCAGCAGGCTCACGTCGTCGGCGTAGTAGGCGCCGGTGCCGTACCAGCCGTGTGTGTAGATCGTCACCGAGGTGGTGTTCGCGCCGGTCTTGAAGGTGGTGGTCAGCTGCTGCCAGGACGGGGCGGACTGGGTCCAGGTGCTGACGTCGGTGGTGCCGGTGCCGGAGGCGCCCAGATGGACGTAGCCGCCCTGCACCCACGAGCTCAGGGTGTACGTGGAGTCGGGTGTGACCGTGACGGTCTGGGAGCACTGGGCGTTGTCGCTCCCGGCCGGGGTTGCCTTGAGGGCCTTGGCGCCGCCGTGCACGGGCGAGGCGACCGCCGTACCGCTGCCCGCCGTACAGCTCCAGCCGTCGAGCGCGGCCTCGAAGCCGCCGTTGCTGACCAGTTCGGTGTCGGCGGCGGCGCGGGCGGTCTGCGCGGAGGCGACCAGGGCGCCCGCGGCGAGGACGGCCGCCGTGACGGCGGCGAGGAGTCTGGGGGGTCTGGAGGTTCTGGCAAGGCGTCCGGTGCGGTCCACAACGTCCTCCGGGCATGGGGGGATCGGATCCGGCAATGGCGGGGATGAGGCCGAGCCCGCCACAATGTGGTCCAGACCAATCGAGTTGTCAAGACCTCTGGCAGTAAGGCACTCAGTCCCGTCCCTCCCGCCCTTCCCCCGCGATCCTGGCCGCCGCCTCGTGCATCGCGAGTTCGAGCAGCGCCGGATCGGTGAGGGTGCCCGAGCCGTGGGGCGGGACCTGCCGGCGCACCCCGCCGCTGATCCGGCCCGGGTACGGGAGCACGATCCAGGTCCCGCGACCGGCCCCGCGCACCCCGGTGCCGAGCCGGCGCGCGGCCGTGCCGGGGGGCACGAAGAACCCCAGGCGCGCGTCGCCGAAGTCGGCGAGGACGGGGCCCGGCCGGGTCGACCAGCCGGAGCAGTACGTCGAGCGCGAGGTGCCCCAGTCCGCCCGGCAGGATCAGTACGTCCCAGCGCCTGCCGACGGGCAGGAGGGCGACCCCGAGGGGGTTGCGCTCCCACGCCCGCCGGCAGGCGTCGGGATCGGGCACCACCGACGCCAGCCATTCCACCGCTGTCCTCGGCCCCGAGCCATTCATCACCCGGTCTTCCTTCCGTGAGCGCGGACTTGCGTTCACGTGTGGAGAGCGGGGTGGGGCCCGGCTAGGACGCGGGTTTCGCTACCTGACGGTAGCGAACCGGGCCACGCCAAGATCGCCGTTGTTCGCCGGGCGCTCCGCGGGGGGCTTGGAGCTTCGGCTGCGGACCGTGCGTGGCTGGTCGCGCCCACGCGGCGGCGCCGCGTACCGCCACAGCCCCGCGCCCCCAGGGGGGTGGAGACATCCACCCCCCTGGGGGCTGGAGACATCCACTCAGCTGTCGAACCCCAGCCCCGCCCTGTCCATCGCCTTCAGCCACAGATTGCGGCGCCCGCCGTTCGCGTCGGCCCGGGCCAGCGCCCACTTGGTGATGCCGATCCCCGCCCAGGCGACCGGCTCCGGGGGGAACGGCAGCGGCTTCTTGCGGACCATCTCCAGCTCCGTACGCTCGGTGCGCTCCCCCGCCAGCAGGTCGAGCATCACGTCCGCGCCGAAGCGGGTCGCGCCGACGCCGAGGCCGGTGTACCCGGCGGCGTACGCGACCTTGCCGCCGTGGGCCGTGCCGAAGAACGCCGAGAACCGCGAGCAGGTGTCGATCGCCCCGCCCCAGGCATGGCTGAAACGCAACCCCTCCAGCTGCGGGAAGCAGCGGAAGAAGTGCTCGGCCAGCTTGAGATAGGTGGCGGGCCTGTCGTCGTACTCGGCCCGCACCTTCCCGCCGTACTTGTAGATCGCGTCGTAGCCGCCCCACAGGATGCGGTGGTCGGCGGTGATCCGGAAGTAGTGGAACTGGTTGGCCGAGTCACCGAGCCCCTGCCGGTTCTTCCAGCCGATCGCGGCCAGTTGCCCCGCGCTCAGCGGCTCGGTCATCAGCGCGTAGTCGTAGACCGGGACGGTGTACGCGCGCACGCGCTTGACCAGGGACGGGAACACATTGGTGCCGAGCGCGACCCGGCGGGCGCGGATCCGCCCGTACGGGGTGCGCACCGCCATACCCGGCCCGGCCGCGACCAGATCGAGGCCGGGGGTGTGTTCGTAGATCCGTACGCCGAGTTCCAGACAGGCGCGCTTGAGGCCCCAGGCGAGCTTGGCGGGGTGCAGCATCGCCACACCGCGCCGGTCCCAGAGCCCGCCGAGGAAGGTCGGCGAGTCGACCTCGGCCCGCATCGCGTCCCCGTCGAGCAGTTCGAGGCCCTCGAAGCCGAGCCCCACCGCCTCCTCGTGCATCTCGTGCAGTTCGTCGAGCTGGTGCGGCTCGGTGGCCACGTCGATCTCGCCGGTGCGCTCGAAGTCGCAGTCCAGGGAGTAGCGGGCGACGGCCGCCTCGATGGCGTCGAGGTTCCGCGCGCCCAGCTTCTCCAGGCGGGGCAGCTCGTCCGGCCAGCGGGCGAGGCCGTTGCCCAGGCCGTGGGTGAGGGAGGCGGCGCAGAAGCCGCCGTTGCGGCCCGAGGCCGCCCAGCCGATCTCCTTGCCCTCGATGAGCACGACATCGCGTCCGGGGTCGCGCTCCTTGGCCAGGAGCGCGGTCCACAGTCCGCTGTAGCCGCCGCCGACGACGAGCAGATCGCACCGCTCGTCGCCCGCGAGGGCGGGGTGGGCGCCGGGCCTGCCCGGGTCCTCCAGCCAGAAGGGGACGGGCTGGGCGTCCGTCAGTGAATGGGCTGCCGCACTGCGCATGGCTCGGGTGACGGCCATGACTTCCAACTCCCTCAAAGGGTTCGGTCGGTTACTGCTCAGGCTTTCGCACTGTTGCCGCGCCGGTTCGCGACGAGCTGGCCGGCGACGACCACCACTACGGCGATGACGAACATGGCCGTACCGATGACGTTGATCTGCACGGGCGTGCCGCGCTGTGCCGAACCCCAGACGAACATGGGGAACGTCACGGTGGAGCCCGCGTTGAAGTTGGTGATGATGAAGTCGTCGAAGGAGAGCGCGAAGGCGAGCAGCGCGCCCGCGACGATTCCGGGGGCGGCGATCGGCAGGGTGACCCGGACGAACGTCTGGACCGGCCCCGCGTACAGATCGCGCGCGGCCTCCTCCAGCCTCGGGTCCATCGACATCACCCGCGCCTTGACCGCCGTCACCACGAAGCTCAGACAGAACATGATGTGGGCGATGAGGATGGTCCAGAAGCCGAGCTGCGCGCCCAGGTTGAGGAAGAGCGTCAGCAGCGAGGCGGCCATGACGACCTCGGGCATCGCCATCGGCAGGAAGATCAGCGAGTTGATCGCGCCGCGCGCCCGGAACCGGTAGCGGACCAGCGCGAAGGCGATCATCGTGCCGAGCACGGTCGCGCCGACCGTCGCCCAGGTGGCGATCTGGAGCGAGAGCGAGAGCGAGCCGCACATGTCGGCGACGCCGCACGGGTCCTGCCAGGCGTCGGTGGAGAACCGCGTCCACGAGTAGTTGAAGCGCCCGTTCGGCTTGTTGAACGAGAACACCATCACGACGACGTTCGGCAGGATCAGGTACGCGAGGGTCGCGAGCCCCGCGATGGCGATCACATTGCGTCGGAGCCAGCGCATCAGACCAGGTCCTCCGTCCCGGCTCGGCGGATGTAGACGGTGACCATGACCAGGACGATCGCCATCAGGATGAACGACAGGGCGGCGGCCGTCGGATAGTCGAGGACCCGCAGGAACTGCGACTGGATCACGTTGCCGACCATCTTCTGGTCGGTGGAGCCGAGCAGTTCGGCGTTGACGTAGTCGCCGCTCGCCGGGATGAAGGTGAGCAGCGTGCCCGAGACGACGCCCGGCATGGAAAGCGGGAAGGTCACCTTGCGGAACGTGGTCGCCGGGGTCGCGTACAGATCACCGGCGGCCTCGTGCAGCCGCGGGTCGATCCGCTCCAGGGACGTGTAGAGCGGCAGGATCATGAACGGCAAGAAGTTGTACGTGAGGCCGCAGACCACCGCCATCGGCGTGGCCAGGACGCGGTTGCCCTCGGTCCACCCCAGCCAGCTCGTCACGTCGAGCACGTGCAGCGAGTTGAGCGCGTGCACCACCGGGCCGCCGTCCGCGAGGATCGTCTTCCAGGCGAGGGTGCGGATCAGGAAGCTGGTGAAGAACGGCGCGATGACGAGCACCAGGATCAGATTGCGCCAGCGTCCCGCCTTGAAGGCGATCAGATACGCCAGCGGATAGCCGAGCAGCAGGCAGAGCAGCGTCGCGGTCCCCGCGTACAGCAGCGAGCGCACGAACTGCGGGTAGTACTCCTTGAAGGCGTCCCAGTAGGTCTGGAAGTGCCAGGTGACCTGGAAGCCCTTCTCCAGGGAGCCGGTCTGCACCGAGGTGGAGGCCTGGTAGACCATCGGCAGCGCGAAGAAGACGACCAGCCACAGGAGGCCGGGCACCAGCAGCCAGTAGGGCACGAGGCGCTTGCGCACCGACGCCTTGCGCACGGGGAGGTCGGCGGCCGGGGGCGCCTCGGTCAGGGCGCTCACGCGGCGTCCTCGACCTTCTCCACGCCCGCGTCGATCGCCTGCGCCGCGTCGAGGCCGAAGGTGTGCGCCGGGTTCCAGTGCAGGACGACCTCGGCGCCGGGCACCAGACGGGTGTCGCGCTCGATGTTCTGCTCGTACACCGCCAGCCCCCGGCCCGCCGGGGAGTCGATGACGTACTGCGTGGAGACGCCGATGAACGACGAGTCGATGATGCGTCCGGGAACCCGGTTGCGGCCTTCCGCTATCGAGCCCTCCTCGTCCTTGTGGGCGAGGGAGATCTTCTCCGGGCGCACGCCCACGAGGATCTTCCCGCCGCCGGTGGCCGGCGCCGAACATCGCCCGCCGGGCAGCCGCAGCCTGCTCCCGCCTGCGGTGACCAGGACGTCGTCGCCGCTCTTCTCGACGACCTCGGCCTCGATGAGGTTGGAGGTGCCGAGGAAGTTCGCCACGAACGTGGTCTTCGGGTTCTCGTAGAGGTCGGCGGGGGCGCCGAGCTGTTCGACGCGGCCGCCGTTCATCACCGCGACCGTGTCGGCCATGGTCATGGCCTCCTCCTGGTCGTGGGTGACGTGGATGAAGGTGATGCCGACCTCGGTCTGGATGCGCTTGAGCTCCAGCTGCATCTGGCGGCGCAGCTTGAGGTCGAGGGCGCCGAGCGGCTCGTCGAGGAGCAGCACCTGCGGGTGGTTGATGAGAGCGCGGGCGACCGCCACGCGCTGCTGCTGGCCGCCGGAGAGCTGGTGCGGCTTGCGCCTGGCGAAGTCGCCGAGCTGGACGAGCTCCAGCATGTCGTCGACCTGCTTCTTCACCGACTTGATGCCCCGGCGGCGCAGCCCGAAGGCGACGTTCTCGGTGACGTCGAGGTGCGGGAAGAGCGCGTACGACTGGAAGACGGTGTTCACCGGCCGCTTGTAGGGCGGCAGATCGGTGACGTCCTTGTCGCCGAGGAAGACGGTCCCGGTGGTGGGCTCCTCCAGTCCGGCGATCATGCGCAGCGTGGTGGTCTTACCGCACCCGGAGGCGCCGAGGAGGGCGAAGAACGAGCCCTGCGGGACGGTCAGTTCGAGCGGATGGACGGCGGTGAAGGAGCCGTACGTCTTGCTGATCCCGGTGAGGCGGACGTCGCCGCCGTCGTTCTTGTCGTCAGTCATGGGTTGCGATCCCAGGGGTGGAGAGGGACGAGGGGAGAGTGGGGAGCGGGGGTCCCCCCTGCTCTTCAAGAGCTTGGGGGAGGGTCAGGCGCCGATGAGCTTGGCGAACTTCTCCTCGTACTTGGTCTCCTCCTCGCTGCTGAGCGAGCGGAAGGAGTGCGCCTTGGCGGCCATGGCCTTGTCGGGCAGGATCAGCGTGTTCTCGGCCAGCTTGGGGTCGATCCTGGTGAGCTCGTCGCGCACGCCGTCGACCGGGCACACGTAGTTGATGTACGCGGCGAGCTGGGCCGCGACCGTCGGCTCGTAGTAGTAGTCGATCAGCCGCTCGGCGTTGGACTGGTGCCGGGCCTTCGCCGGGATCAGCAGATTGTCGCTGGAGAGCATGTATCCGGCGGCGGGGATCGCGTACTTGATGTCGGGGTTGTCGGACTGGAGCTGGGTGACGTCCCCGCCCCACGCCACGCACGCGGCGAGGTCGCCCTTGTCCAGGTCACCCGTGTAGTCGTTGCCGGTGAAGCGCCGGATCTGCTTCTTGTCGACGCCCTTCTGGAGCCGCCCGATCGCCGCGTCGTAGTCGGCGTCGGTGAACTTCGCCGGGTCCTTGCCCATGTCGAGCAGGGTCATCCCGACGGTGTCGCGCATCTCGGTGAGGAAGCCCACCCGCCCCTTGAGCGAGGGGTCGTCGAGCAGCTGGGTGACCGAGTCGACGGTCCGCCCGCCGGTCGCCTTGGAGTTGTAGGCGATGACGGCCGGGATGCCGGTCCAGGGGTACGAGTAGGCCCGGCCCGGGTCCCAGTCGGGGGTGCGGAAGGGCGCGGAGAGGTTGGCGAAGGCGTGCGGCAGGTTGGAGGCGTTGAGCTTCTGCGCCCAGCCGAACCGGATGAGCCGCCCGGCCAGCCAGTCGGTGACGACGATGACGTCCCGGCCGATGTCCTGACCGGCCGCGAGCTGCGGCTTGATCTTGCCGAAGAACTCGACGTTGTCGTTGATGTCCTCGGTGTACTTGACCTGGATACCGGTCCGCCTGGTGAACGCGTCCAGCGTCGGCCGGTGCTTCTTGTCGTCGCTGACGTCCATGTACTCGGTCCAGTTGGAGAAGTTGATCACCTTCTCCTTGGCCGAGTGGTCGGTCGACGCGGGGGCCTGGCCGTCCGCCTTCTTGGCGGCCGGGATACCGCACCCGGTGAGCCCGGCGAGGCCGCCGACGGCAAGTGCGCCGAAGCCCGTGGCCCGCATCAGCGAACGGCGGGTCAGGGCGCCCCGGCCGCTGGTCAGGCTGCGCTGTATGGCGGCCAGTTGGGCCCCGGACAGGCGGTCCGGCTCGTACTGCTCCATGCGCTGTGTGCCCTTTCGGGTGGAGGTGGCGGCCGCTGGTCGGACGGCCGCCACGCGGCGGCGCCGCTGATCGGATGCTTTATCGGTCCCCGAAGATCGTGCGGTGCCAGTCCTTCGCGGCGACCGCCGTGTTGTCGTACATCACATGCTTGACCTGCGTGTACTCCTCGAAGGAGTAAGCCGACATGTCCTTTCCGTAGCCGCTCGCCTTGTAGCCGCCGTGCGGCATCTCGCTGATGATCGGAATGTGGTCGTTGACCCAGACGCACCCGGCCTTGATCTCCCGGG
The DNA here is from genome assembly GCF_042737755.1 of Streptomyces sp. NPDC059994. Lineage (NCBI taxonomy): Bacteria > Bacillati > Actinomycetota > Actinomycetes > Kitasatosporales > Streptomycetaceae > Streptomyces > Streptomyces sp. NPDC059994. The sequence continues at coordinate 10,769 of NZ_JBHWUR010000081.1, read as the reverse complement.
TGGCGCGGCCCGCCCGGTAGACGTCCCGGCTCCAGGCGGAGGCGGCGAGACCGTACGGGGTGTCGTTGGCGAGCCGGATGCCCTCGTCGTCGGAGTCGAAGGGAAGGACGGTGAGCACCGGCCCGAAGATCTCGGACTGGACGACTTCACTGTCCTGCGGGGCACCGGCGATGAGCGTGGGCAGATAGAAGGCACCCTCGCTCTTCGGGGCCGCGCCGCCGGTGACGATCCGGGCGTAGGAGCGGGCGCGGTCGACGAAGCCGGCGACCCGGTCGCGGTGGACGTGGCTGATCAGCGGGCCGAGGTCGGTGGCCGGGTCGAACGGGTCCCCGACCCGGACGGTCGCCATCAGGTCCGCGACCCCGGCGACGAACGCCTCGTAGAGCGGACGCTGTACGTACGCGCGCGTGGCGGCGGTGCAGTCCTGGCCGGAGTTGATGAGCGAGGCGGCGACCGCGCCGTGGACGGCGGCTTCGAGGTCGGCGTCGTCGAAGACGACGAAGGGCGCCTTGCCGCCGAGCTCCAGATGGGTCCGCTTGACGGTCGCGGTGGCGATCTCCGCGACGCGCTTGCCGACGGCGGTGGACCCGGTGAAGGAGGTCATGACGACATCGGGGTGCCCGACGAGGTGCTCCCCGGCATCGCGCCCGGCGCCCGAGACGATGTTGACAACCCCGTCGGGAATCCCGGCGGCACTGGCGGCCTCGGCGAAGAGCAGCGAGGTGAATGGGGTGATCTCGGCGGGCTTGAGGACGATGGTGTTGCCGGCCGCGATCGCCGGGAGCACCTTCCAGGCGGCCATCTGGAGCGGATAGTTCCAGGGCGCGATGGAGCCGACGACCCCGATGGCCTCGCGGCGGACGTACGAGGTGTGGTCGCCCGAGTACTCCCCGGCGGACTGCCCCTGGAGGTGGCGGGCGGCCCCGGCGAAGAACGCGGTGTTGTCGACGGTCCCCGGGACGTCGAACTCCCGGCTGAGCTTGATCGGCTTGCCGCACTGGAGCGACTCGGCCTGCGCGAACTCCTCCGCGCGGTCGGCGAGGACGGCGGCGAAGCGGTGCAGGGCGTCGGAGCGCTCGGCGGGGGTGGCGCCGGCCCAGCCCGGGAAGGCGTCCTTGGCGGCGGCGACGGCGGCGTCCACGTCTCCCGTGCCGGCCAGCTCATAGGTGTGGACGACGTGGCCGGTGGCCGGGTCGACGACATCCTGCTTGCGCCCGGAGGTGCCGGGGGCGAACCGCCCGCCGATGTACTGGGCGCCGCCTTCGAAACGGTCCTGCGCCGGGAAGCGACTGCTGTTGCTGTTGCCCATCTCGCTCACGGTCTCCGTAGCTCCAGCTCGATTTGAGTGCCGATCCTGACAGAGCGGCATCCGACCAACAAGTGATTCCGTTGTTGCCTTTTGGTTACGCGACGGAATCTGTCGACCATGTGTCGGGTCAGGCTGTAAATACCCGTACGGAGTGTCAGTGGCGGATGCCAGACTCGCGTGTATGGAGAAGATCGACAATTTGATCGCGCAGGTCAAGGATGGGAAAAGGGTCAAGTTCCTGCACTTCTGGGGCCACACGCCCCGGCGCGACGGGACGCTCGGCCCGAGCTGTTTCAGCCAGTGGTGGCCGTCGCCGTTCGAGGTGGACGGCGTGGCGTACGCGACGGCCGAGCACTGGATGATGGCGGCCAAGGCGCGCCTGTTCGGCGACGCGGAGGCGGAGCGCGCCGCGCTCACCGCGACGAGCCCGGCGGCGGCGAAGAAGGCGGGCCGCCTGGTCCGCGACTTCGACGACGAGGTGTGGAAGCGGGAGCGGTACGGGATCGTGCTGGCGGGCAGCCTCCACAAGTTCGGCCAGTCCCCCGAGCTGAAGGCCTACCTCCTGTCCACGGGCAACCGGGTCCTGGTGGAGGCCAGCCCCCTGGACCGCATCTGGGGCATAGGCCTGCCGGCGGACGCGCCTGAGGCGGAGGACCCGTCGAAGTGGCGGGGGGAGAATTTGCTGGGGTTTGCGTTGATGGAGGCGCGGGGGAGGTTGGGGGGCGCGGGCGCGTAGGGCGCGCGGCGGGGGTGGGGTGTGCGGTGTGGGGTTCACCTGCGGGCCGGTGGGGGCGGGTGCCGGTTCGGGTCCACCCGCGCCGGGCCTGGGGCCGGGTCGCACAGTCCCGGTTCGGCTTCGCCCCGGACCCCATTCGCCTGCGGGCCGGTGGGGGCTGGTCGCGCAGTTCCCCGCGCCCCTTGAGGCAGAACGGGGCCCGGGCAAATTCAGCCCCTCCGGCGTTTCACGAGCCGGGGGGCAGGGAGCGAAGTTCCCGCCCCTTCAGGGGCGCGGGGAACTGCGCGACCAGCCACAGGCGCCCTGCAGACGAAGGGGGTCCGGGGCGAAGCCCCGAAGCGGGTTGCAGGGGTCGCAGGCCCGCGAGGGGTCGCAGAGACGCAACCCGCCAGGGGGGGGGCAGAGGCGCAGCCCGCCAGGGGGTGGCAGGGTCGCAGCTCCGCCCGGGGTGCAGGGGCACAGGCCCCGCCAGGGGGGTCCGGGGGCGTAGCCCCGCCCGGGGTCCGGGGGCTCAGCCCCGCCCGGGGTCCGGGGGCTCAGCCCCGCCCGGGGTCCGGGGGCTCAGCCCCGCCCGGGGTCCGGGGGCTCAGCCCCCGGGAAACGAGCCTCCACCCCCACCCACCCCCGGAGGGTTTAGGGAAGGGGCGGGGTGGGGCCCCCACCCCTCACGACCAGCGACGTCGCGAACGGGTCGTCGTACCTCGACGAGTCGTCCGAGTCATCGTCATTCGTGACCGCCCAGATCATCAGCCCGAGGAACACCCCGCTGACCACGATCCCGACCGCCCCCAGGATGATCCCGGCCAGCGCCTGCCCCCCGTTCGTGGCCTGCCCCCGCTTCGCCCGCCCCCGCCCGAGGAACCCGAAGATCAGCGCGAGGATGCCCAGGATGATCCCGAGGCCCCACATGCAGAACAGCACGACGGAGACGATGCCGAGGACCAGCGCGGTGGTGCCGAAGCCGTTGAGCGGGGCGCCCATGCCGGTCCAGCCGGGGTGCCCATAGCCGTAGGACGCGTAGTCGGGATAACCGGGGTACGCGGGGTAGCCGTAGCTGCCCGGGACCGCCTGGCCGGGACCGCCCGGCGCGGTCGGGGGCGGCGGTACCGGCCCACCCCACCCGGGCCCACCCACCGGACCAGGACCAGCACCAGGACCAGACCCCGGCTCCGCCGCGTCCGCCCCGGCCGCCGGCAGAGATGTCACCGTCGGCTGGTCATGCACCGGCTGCCCCGGCTGCCCCGGCTGCCCCGGCCGCACCGGCTTCTCCAGCGGAACCTTCCGCTCCGGCGGTGCCCACGGGTCCACGGGCTCGGCGCCCCCGGACGGCTGATCGCGGTTGTCTGACATGGGCCTCCCCCATCGTGGTTCCGACATGCTAAAGCTCCCACCCTCGGCAGGATCCGCGGGATCCGCCCGGCCTAACATGATCCCCGAAGAGCGAAGCCGACAGCCTGCGGAGGAAACCATGACCGACCTGCACCCGTTCATCGCGGGCCTGCCCAAGGCGGAGCTCCATGTGCACCACGTCGGCTCGGCCTCCCCCCGTATCGTCGCCGAACTGGCCGCCCGCCACCCCGACTCGAAGGTCCCCACCGACCCCGAGGCCCTCGCGGACTACTTCACGTTCACCGACTTCGCGCACTTCATCGACGTCTACCTCTCCGTCGTCGACCTGATCCGCACCCCGGAAGATGTGCGGCTTCTCACGTACGAGGTCGCCCGTGACATGGCCCGGCAGAACATCCGGTACGCCGAGCTGACCATCACCCCCTTCTCCTCCACCCGCCGCGGCATCGACGAGCGTGCCTTCATGGACGCGATCGAGGACGCCCGCAAGGCGGCCGAGAAGGAGCTCGGCACGGTGCTGCGCTGGTGCTTCGACATCCCGGGCGAGGCCGGTCTGGAGGCGGCCGCCGAGACGACCCGGCTCGCCACCGCCGACGGCATCCGCCCCGAGGGCCTGGTCTCGTTCGGCCTCGGCGGCCCCGAGATCGGCGTACCGCGCCCGCAGTTCAAGCCGTACTTCGACCGGGCGATCGCCGCCGGACTGCACTCGGTGCCGCACTCGGGCGAGTCCACCGGCCCGCAGTCGATCTGGGACGCCCTGCGCGACCTGCGCGCCGAGCGCATCGGCCACGGCACCAGCGCCACCCAGGACCCGGACCTCCTCAGGCACCTCGCCGACCAGCGGATCGCCCTGGAGGTCTGCCCGACGTCCAACCTGGCGACCCGCGTCGTCGCCGACATCGACCGGCACCCGATAAGGGAGATGGTGCAGGCGGGCGTGCTCGTCACCGTGAACAGCGACGACCCGCCGATGTTCGGCAGCGACCTCAACAACGAGTACGCGGTCGCCGCCCGCCTCCTGGAGCTGGACGAGCGCGGCGTGGCCGGCCTCGCCAAGAACGCGGTCGAGGCGTCCTTCCTCGACGAGGCGGGCAAGACGAGGCTCGCGGCCGAGATCGACGACTACACCACCAAGTGGCTGGCGCCGTAACGCCCGACGACAATGGGCCCGTGCGCACCGTGACTGCCGTGGCCCACCGCGGCGACCCGTACCGCGTCCGCGAGAACACGCTCCCGTCGATCCACTCGGCGCTGGAGCGTGGCGCGGACGCGGTCGAGATCGATGTACGGCTCACCCGCGACGGCGTCCCCGTACTGCTCCACGACGACACGCTGGAGCGGCTGTGGGGCCACGACCGCCCGCTGTCCTCCCTCGTGTACGAGGACGTGCGCGAGCTGACCCGCTCCGGCGTCCCGACCCTGCGCGCGGCCCTGACGGCGGCGGGGGCCCACCGGGTGATGATCGATCTGCCCGGTGCCACGGAGGCGGCGGTGCGCGCGGTCGTGGGCATGGTGCGGGAGTGCGGGGCGGGCGACCGCGTGTACTACTGCGCGGGCGCCGCCACCATGCTGAAGGTCCGCGCCGCCGACCCGTCCGCCGAGATCGCCCTGACGTGGACGACATCGGCCCCGCCGCGCCCCGAGCTGATCGCGGCGGTGAAGCCGCGCTGGCTCAACCACCGCTTCGGACTGATGAGTCCGGAGCTGGCCGCGCGGATCCACCGCGACGGGATGCTCGTGTCCGTGTGGACGGCGGACACCAGGCGGACCATGCGGCGGCTGATCGGGCAGGGCGTGGACGCGGTCACCACGAACCGGGTGGACGCGCTGCGCGCGGTCCTGGCGGAGCGTACGGATGGGACGGTGGCCGACTGACCTCCGGCCCGCCCGCCCGCCGCCGACTCACGCCCGCGCCGGTGCACCTACCGCGACCGGCGCCGTCAGCGCCTCCAGCTCCTTGATCTTCCGGCGTACGACGTACAGCGGGATCACCCCGAACACGCCGAACGACATGTCGATCACCGACCACCAGAAGGGGATCCCGCGCACCGGCCCGCAGATCAGCGCCAGCGGGATGATCCCGGCGCAGGCGATCATCCCGAACTCGATCACCCAGATGTTGCGCACCGGATCGCGGTAGGGCCCGTAGAAGGCGACGGCGATCACGAGGTGCGCGAACGCCAGCCAGTCCGTTCCGTAGAGGACGAAGGGGTACTCCGCGTCCGTCGCGTCGAGCCCTTCGCGCACCCTGTCGATCCAGCCCGCAAGGCCCGGGAACCAGTCCCCCGCCGGTGTGGAACGCACCAGGCTCTGTGTCCAGTGCAGTTCGTGCACCAGCGGGAACGCGGTCAGTCCGCTCAGTACGAGGCCGACGATGAAGACGACAAGCCACAGGCGTATGCGCCGCACGAGGACAGCTCTTCGCTCGCTCATGACCGCAGCCTACGCCGCGGTTTGAACGTGTTCAAACCCGGTCCCGACCCTCTACAGCCCCACGATGGCGTTCCACCTCCTCGCGAACTCCACCCGCTCCTGCGACGTGATGTCCCGGGCGATCGCGAGCCGTTGGCGCATCTCGGCGTCCGGGAAGACCAGCGGGTCCTCGGCGAGCTCCGCGCGGTCCTTGTCCTTGGAGGCCGCGAGGACCTCGCGGGCGGCCGGGACCGGGCAGACGTAGTTGACCCAGACCGCCAGCTCCGCCGCCACGTGCGGGTCGTAGTAGTAGTCGATCAGCGCTTCCGCGTTGGCCTTGTGGCGGGCCAGGTTGGGGATCATCATCGACTCGGCCCACAGCTCGGCGCCCTCCTCGGGCACCACGAACTCGATGTCGGGGTTGTCCGCCTGGAGCTGGATCACATCGCCCGAGTACGCCTGGCAGGCGAGCACGTCGCCGGTGGAGAGGTCCTTGATGTAGTCGTTGCCGGTGAAGCGGCGTATCTGCTTCTTGTGCACCTGCTTCTCGACCCGGTCGCACATCCGGTGGAAGTCGTCGGCCGTCCACCGCGTCACATCGACGCCGTCGCCCTGCATCAGCAGCGCGAACGACTCGTCGAGCCCGGACAGCAGCGTCACCTTGCCCGCCAGGCGCGGGTCCCACAGGTCACCGGTGTGCTTGAGCTCGCGGCCGAGCTTCTTCCTGTTGTACGCGATGCCCGTGATCCCGGACTGCCAGGGCACGCTGTGCAGCCGCCCCTCGTCGAAGGCGGGCGAGGTCAGCTGCGGATCCAGGTACTTGGCCACGCCGGGCTGGCGGGAGCGGTCCATCTCCTGCACCCAGCCGAGCCGGACGAACCGGGCCGCCATCCAGTCGCTGACGACGACGATGTCCCGGCCGGTCGCCTGATGGTTCATCAGGGCCGGGCTGATCTTCCCGAAGAACTCGTCGTTGTCGTTGATCTCCTCGGTGTAGGTGACGGAGATCCCGGTGGCCTTGGTGAACGCCGCGAGGGTGGGCCGCTTCGACTTGTCGTCCTCGTCGGTGTCGATGTACAGCGGCCAGTTGGCGAAGGTGAGCCGGTGGTCTTCGGCCGAGCGGTCGCGCGCCGCGCGCTCGCCGGGTCCGACGTACGCCGCGGGCACTCCGCAGCCCGCCAGCGCGGTGGCCAGGGCGCCACCGCCGAGCGCGCGCAGCAGTTGGCGGCGGGACAGGGGGTTCATGGAGGTCGCTCGCACCCCGGAAGGATGCCGGGGCGCGGCCGTACGGGGCAATGGACGCTGCGTACAGCCGTACGCGGCAGGCCCGACACCCTGTCGACCGTAACGGCCCCTGCACACACGTGTGGTGCGGCACCCCGTCCGGTGCCGCACCACAAGTCCGGGCCGTGCCGGGGCAATCAGCCCTCGTACGACGTCATCACGTGCTTGATGCGGGTGTAGTCCTCGAAGCCGTACGCCGAGAGGTCCTTGCCGTAGCCGGACTTCTTGAAGCCGCCGTGCGGCATCTCCGCGACGAGCGGGATGTGCGTGTTGATCCAGACGCAGCCGAAGTCCAGGTACTTGGACATGCGCATCGCGCGGGCGTGGTCCTTCGTCCAGACCGAGGAGGCCAGGGCGTACTCGACGCCGTTGGCGTATTCGAGGGCCTGCTTCTCGTCGGTGAAGGACTGGACCGTGATGACCGGGCCGAAGACCTCGTTCTGGATGATCTCGTCGTCCTGCTTGAGGCCGGAGACGACGGTCGGGGCGTAGAAGTAGCCCTTGTCGCCGACCCGGTGGCCGCCCGCCTCGACCTTGGCGTGCGCCGGGAGGCGGTCGATGAAGCCGGTGACCTGCCTCAGCTGGTTGGCGTTGTTCAGCGGGCCGTACAGCACGTCCTCGTCGTCCGGCTGGCCGGTCCTGGTGTCGGCGGCGGCCTTGGCGAGCGCGGTGACGAACTCGTCGTGGATGGACTCGTGGACCAGGACGCGCGTCGCGGCCGTACAGTCCTGGCCCGCGTTGAAGTAGCCCGCCACCGCGATGTCCTCGACGGCCTTGGCGATGTCGGCGTCCTCGAAGACGACGACGGGGGCCTTGCCACCGAGCTCCAGGTGGACGCGCTTGACGTCCTTGGCCGCCGACTCCGCGACCTGCATGCCGGCCCGTACGGACCCGGTGATGGAGGCCATCGCGGGCACCGGGTGCTCGACCATCGCACGGCCGGTGTCGCGGTCGCCGCAGATGACGTTGAAGACGCCCTTGGGGACGATCGCGCCGATGATCTCGGCGATCAGGACGGTGGAGGCGGGGGTGGTGTCCGAGGGCTTGAGGACGACCGTGTTGCCCGCGGCGAGGGCCGGTGCGAACTTCCACACGGCCATCATCATCGGGTAGTTCCACGGCGCGACCTGCGCGCAGACACCCACCGGCTCGCGGCGGACGATCGAGGTCATGCCCTCCATGTACTCGCCGGCCGAGCGGCCTTCGAGCAGCCGGGCGGCGCCCGCGAAGAAGCGGATCTGGTCCACCATCGGCGGGATCTCTTCGCTGGCGGTGAGCGCGAGCGGCTTGCCGGTGTTCTCCGACTCGGCCGCGATCAGCTCCTCGGCGCGCTCCTCGAAGGCGTCCGCGATCTTCAGCAGGACCCGCTGGCGCTCGGCCGGGGTGGTGTCGCGCCAGGCCGGGAAGGCCACGGCGGCCGCGGTCATGGCGGCGTCGACGTCCGCCTGGCCGGAGAGCGGCGAGGTGGCGTACGCCTCGCCCGTGGCCGGGTTGACCACCTCGATGGTCCGCCCGTCGGCAGCATCGCGGAACTCTCCGTCGATGTAGTTGCGCAAACGACGCAGTTCGGTGGTCACTTCGCTGGCCTCCCGGTCCGATGTCCGATGGGTGAGACAACCCACCCTAGTCGGTCCAGTGTCGCTTTCGACAGACCCGCCGCCCGGCAACTTCGGATTCAGTGCTTCTGAGGTCACGGAACAACGAATTTCATCGCTTTGGGGTTGCGGGACAGACGAGTCGGGTGCACAGTGGCTCCGTGGCCAGTCGAAGCGCAGACCCCAGGACCGGGAACGGATCGTCCCCGTCGATCGATGCCGTGTCCCTGGCGATCATCGAGCAGCTCCAGGAAGACGGGCGCCGTCCGTACGCCGCGATCGGCAAGGCCGTGGGCCTGTCCGAGGCGGCCGTGCGCCAGCGCGTGCAGAAGCTGCTCGACCAGGGCGTGATGCAGATCGTCGCCGTCACCGACCCCCTCACCGTGGGGTTCCGGCGCCAGGCGATGGTCGGCATCAATGTCGAGGGAGACCTCGACCCCGTCGCCGAGGCGCTGACGGCCATGGCCGAGTGCGAGTACGTGGTGATGACCGCGGGCTCCTTCGACCTGATGGTGGAGGTCGTCTGCGAGGACGACGACCACCTGCTGGACGTCATCAACAAGCGGATCCGCGCCCTCCCCGGCGTGCGCTCCACCGAGAGCTTCGTCTACCTCAAGTTGAAGAAGCAGACCTATATGTGGGGAACCCGATAGCCGTGAGCAAGGACCTGAGCCAGACCGCCTACGACCACCTGTGGATGCACTTCACCCGCATGTCGTCGTACGAGAACGCGCCCGTTCCCACCATCGTGCGGGGCGAGGGCACCTACATCTACGACGACAAGGGCAAGAAGTACCTCGACGGTCTCTCCGGCCTGTTCGTCGTCAACGCCGGCCACGGCCGCCACGAGCTCGCCGAGACCGCCTACAAGCAGGCGCAGGAGCTGGCCTTCTTCCCGGTGTGGTCCTACGCCCACCCCAAGGCGGTGGAGCTGGCGGAACGTCTCGCCAACTACGCCCCGGGCGACCTCAACAAGGTCTTCTTCACCACCGGCGGCGGCGAGGCCGTCGAGACCGCCTGGAAGCTGGCGAAGCAGTACCACAAGCTCACCGGCAACCACACGAAGTACAAGGTCATCTCGCGCGCGGTCGCCTACCACGGCACCCCGCAGGGCGCCCTGTCGATCACCGGTCTGCCCGCGCTGAAGGCGCCCTTCGAGCCGCTGGTCCCCGGCGCGCACAAGGTGCCGAACACCAACATCTACCGCGCCTCGATCCACGCCGACGACCCGGTGGCCTTCGGCCGCTGGGCCGCCGACCAGATCGAGCAGGAGATCCTCTTCGAGGGCCCCGAGACGGTCGCGGCGGTCTTCCTTGAGCCCGTCCAGAACGCGGGCGGCTGCTTCCCGCCCCCGCCCGGCTACTTCCAGCGGGTCCGCGAGATCTGCGACAAGTACGACGTGCTGCTCGTCTCCGACGAGGTCATCTGCGCCTTCGGCCGCCTGGGCACGATGTTCGCGTGCGACAAGTTCGACTACGTACCGGACATGATCACCTGCGCCAAGGGCATGACCTCGGGCTACTCCCCGATCGGCGCCTGCATCATCTCCGACAGGCTCGCGGAGCCGTTCTACAAGGGCGACAACACCTTCCTGCACGGCTACACCTTCGGCGGCCACCCGGTCTCCGCGGCCGTGGGCCTGGCCAACCTCGACATCTTCGAGCGCGAGGGCCTCAACCAGCACGTGCTCGACAACGAGGGCGCCTTCTTCGACACCCTCAAGAAGCTCCACGACCTGCCGATAGTCGGCGACGTCCGCGGCAACGGCTTCTTCTACGGCATCGAGCTGGTGAAGGACAAGGCCACCAAGGAGACCTTCACCGACGAGGAGACCGAGCGCGTCCTGTACGGCTTCCTCTCCAAGGCGCTGTACGACAACGGCCTGTACTGCCGCGCCGACGACCGGGGCGACCCGGTGGTCCAGCTGGCCCCGCCGCTGATCTCCAACCAGGAGACCTTCGACGAGATCGAGGGCATCCTGCGCCAGGTCCTGACGGAGGCCTGGACGAAGCTCTAGCCGTCCCCCGGATCGTCCCCGCGATTCGTCTGAACGCACCGGCCCGGTGGCGCCCATCCGAGTGAC